>CAYZQX010000067.1:0-13525 GCA_964480615.1 uncultured Chitinophagales bacterium
TTGGCTGTTTAGCTACTTGGCTTTGTCAAGTTTAGGTTTATCTTTGGATTTACGAAAATACTTCATTAGCACACTTCGTTTGTAATTCGTAACTTCGCAAATCCGCCGAATGTTGTACGCCATTTTAACAACCAACACTTATGCAGAATTATGACTTTTTAATTTTATCGCCTTATGAATTTGAAAATATATCAAGAGATTTATTACAAAAGAAATTAGGTGTTCACGTTGAAAGCTTTACGACAGGACGAGATGGAGGTATTGATTTACGTTATACTAAAGACAAAACTAAAACAATAATTATCCAATCGAAACGATACAAAGACTATACTTCGCTTTTAGGAAAACTCAAAAAGGAAGTCGCAAAAGTTAATTCACTAAATCCAACAAACTATTTCCTGACAACAAGTGTTGGTTTAACACCTGAGAATAAAACTGAAATTCAAAATTTATTTTCGCCTTTCATAAAGCAGACAGAAGACATTTTTGGCAAAGACGATTTGAATAATCTTTTGGGTCTATATCCAGAAATAGAACACAAGTACTATAAACTTTGGCTTTCAAGTAGTGTTGTTTTAGAACGAGTGCTTCACAGTAAAATTTACAATCAATCCGCATTTGAATTAGAAGAAATAAAATCACAGTTAGGTCTATATGTCCAGAACAATAGTTTTAGAGACGCAGTTAAAATTCTAAATGATAATAGGTACGTTATTATTTCAGGAATTCCAGGAATTGGTAAAACCACTTTGGCAAGAGTTATAATTTTTGCCCTTTTATCTAACGATTTTGAAGAATTTATTTATTTAGCAGACAATATAGATGATGCTTATACTTTTTACGCAGAAGGGAAAAAGCAAGTTTTTTTCTTTGACGATTTCTTAGGAAGAAATTTCTTTGATTCAAAAGGAATTCAGAATAACGATAATAAAATTGTCAAGTTTATTGAGAAAGTAAAAAAATCGAGTGACAAATTTTTGATATTAGCAACAAGAGAATATATTTTAAAACAAGCCAACATTGTTTATGAATCATTTAATATTCATAATATAGAAATGGCGAAATGTGTACTTGACTTATCTACTTATACAAATGTAATTAAGGCACAAATTCTTTATAATCATTTGTTTTTCTCTAATGTGCCAAACGAATATTTAGCAGACCTTTTAACCAATAAAAAATATTTAACCCTTGTAGAACACAAGAATTTTAATCCTCGAATTATTGAAACTATTATAAGTCGAAAAATTTGGGAACATTGTAATCCCGACCAATTTAGTCGGGCATTAATAACATTTTTCGACAACCCTGAAAGTGTTTGGGTTTATGCTTTTGAAAATTCTTTAGATAAATTTTCTCAATACACTCTATTAACCCTTTTAACTATGGGGACACCAGTTTTAATAGAAGATTTAGAAGTTGCTCTTAAAGAATTTTTAAATGTAAATAATTATAAATTCTTAACTGCTTTTGATTCAATCATATTCAGTAGAGCATTGAGAGAATTAGAAGATACATTTATTAAAACCCAAAAGGACTCTTATAATAATTTTGTCATTGAATACCAAAACCCTTCTATACAAGATTTCTTAGTAAACTATTTAGCAAACAAAAAAGACCTCATAAACAGTTTAATAAACTCATTCAATTTTAATGAACAGTTTTTTACAATATTTACAAAGGATGCAGCAAGTCTGAATGTAAACAGAAAAATATTATTAGACATAAATCAAATTGAAATTCTTACAAATAGAATTGTAGTGATTTTTGACAAACTCAAAAGTTCGCAAATTTTAAGATTGAAAATAGGTGATAGTGAAAACTTTAGTTGGAGTAGAACTTCAAGGAATTATTATAAATTTTTATTAAGAATACAAAATGAGTTTCCAAATTATGTAAATGTTGAAAACCTAATTTATGAAAAATTTAAAACCAAGCTTTATATAAATGATATTTGTTCCTTTGAACAAGAAGCTTATATAGACTTGATTTCAAAATTAGATTTAGGAAGATTGGAACTTAATACAATTCAAGCTATTAATGCCTTAGTTTCTAATTTAATGTGGATTCGAAATGTTGAAATATTTGGCAGTATCAAAAAAGTTTTTCCAGAAGAATATGCTGAATTGATTGTAAAGCCAGAATTTGTAGAAAAGGTTAACTGCATTATAAAACAAGAGTTAGAATCTGTAGAAGAATCAGACTTAGATATTCTTAAAAGTGACATACAAAGTATTGAAGAACTCTATAACCTTGAATACGCAGATGAAATTGCAGAACTTGAAAAAAGAGAATCAGAATATGAAAACTATCTTGAATCTCAAGTAGACAGTTATATGGAATACCACAGAGGAGTAGAAGTAATGGACGCTTATGAAAAAGAAGAGGAAATCATTTCCGAGATGTTTAAGAGCTTCGTGGAATAAAAACGCTAGCAGCTAACATCTAACCAACAAAACGAAAAAGAGCCGAGTTAAGAATGCCCGGCGAAGATACCCCTTCCGTCGGGCATTACACTTTCTAGCGTGTTTGGTGTTGCTGCCCTTGTTTGCTTAGATAGGTGTTGAGGGAAAGTTTAGGGGGTGACCGCTTTGTGGGTTAGGAATAAAACTATTTTTTGATTATAGCTTGTGAAGTCTTTAGGTAGGGGTTACAAAATAACTCTGAAATCTTTTATTGTTATAGGTCTTGGCTATTATTAGTGCAATGGCTATTCGCACTTTTTTTTGGGTTTCAGTAAAAAAGCTTGTATCATAAATATGAAATATCGTCTTTTACACAGTGCTCCTTCAAGTTGTATTCGCGATAGGGATAGACGCGAAAAGCCCACAGCGAGGCACGAGCGAGGACTTGTAGCAGATAGCCCGGGCCTGTAAGGCATCGCCATTAAAAATTATACTTGAGTTATTGTGATGGCTTTTAGTATTAACCAGTATGAAACTGATCGTTATATCCTATTAATGAATGAAGGCAGGATTATCTTATTAATGTGACATTTCCTTTTCTATTCAAGGATTGTCCATCATCATAAACTATTTCGAGCATATACACATATACGCCTAGCTCGCATAATGTTCCATTGAGCAAGCCATTCCATCCTTTAAGTGGATCTTCAGAGGCAAAAACTAATTTCCCCCACCTATCAAAAATTTTCATTTGACTAGCGCTTACCGCAGTTCCTATGAAATTAAACTCATCATTTCTACCATCGCCATTGGGGCTAAATGCACTGGGTATCAATATTGTGTGATCAATGTTACATTCTTCAATGGTTATTAATAATTGATCAACCTCATCAGGACAAGATGCTGGTTCATCAGTCGTATAGGTGAGTGTGGCTGTGCCTATTCCTAAGCCTGTGACATCAATGACTTGTGCCATGGGATCGACTACTAATGAGTTGTTATCAGCAGTCCAGGAGCCATTGTAATCGCCACTGATCACTAAATCAGCAATAGGGATGGATGGGATACTGGCTTGATTGCATAAGGTCATATCCGATGCTATAACTGTAGTGGAAGGATGTGCAAATGACAGTACAAAAAGACTATCGAGGTATGGACAATCATCGGGGTCAGTAGCTGGTGGTCCCACTCTAAAAAGAAGTGAAACTTGCTCTATATCTTGTGTAGCGTCATACTCATATTCCGTGATACTCGTGGCAGGATCAGCAGCTAATGTAAAATAACCTTCATCGGTATTAGTGGTTAATAATGAAGTCAGATCAAAAGCGGTTCCAGTGGTAACACATAAGGTATCAGTAGGGATTGCCATTTCATTATTGAGTGGTGTACAGCCATTGCAATAATTGGGTGTGGTGGAGAAATCATACACACATTCTTGGCTATCAATGATATTAAATGAGAAAGTTTGGCCAGCTTCAATTCCAGTTATGGTACATTCATTTCCTATGCAGCTCACCATATTAGCTGGCACATCCACAAATATTCCATTACCAATACCTCCTACTGCTTCAAAACTGAAGTCATAAGTGGTATTATCAGCCGAACAGATGGAGCTGGTATTTTCAATGGTTAGTGATTCAAAATAGCTCACATTAACTGCTATAGAGTCGCTATTGCATATTCCATTAGTGAGATATACATAATAAGTCCCAGTATTCGTAGGCAGGTAATTATTAGTCGTAGCTAATACAGTTCCCATACCATTAGTCCATACACAACTTAGCGGTGCATTCGGTTGATCTACGCTTATAAAATCAAATTCTTCACCTACACATAGTTGTTGTCCTATGGGATTTGTAGGCATTGTGTTGAGGGATGTACAATTGCAGTCGGGATGAGTAATTGTATAATCTTGATTGCAAAACTGATCATCGGTAATTGTAAATTCTAAATCTTGATCAATCGGGATGTTTTCGATTGTAAAGCTGCCATCGGGATTATTAACAACAGGCCACAAGCCATCAATATCATAACCGGACTCGCTACCACCTGCTATAGAAAATGTGTAGCTGTATGAGGTATTATTAGCAGCACACTCCGTGCTACCTATTGCCGTAATTTCAGCGTAAGCAATAAAGCTTTCTGTGAGGTACTCGCTTTCGCAATTGCCACTGCTAATATACACAGTGTAGTCCCCTGGTGCTACTGGTGTAAAGCTAATTCCTGTAGCCAATTCATTGTTATCCTCATCCATCCAGTGGGCAATCTGTCCGAGTGGCAATGCATCAATGGTAAAACTTGGTATAGGATCATTAAAACATTGATAGATGGCTTGCAGATTTTGTGCAGCTGGTATTTGTGGACATCCACAGTTATGAGCATCCAAGTCCACTTCAAGTTCACATCCTAATCCATCAGTTATCGTTATAGAGACGGATTGGCCCGAATCTATATTTTCAATTTCAAAATTGCTATCATCTATTTGAACGATATTATTACTAGCAGTAGCAATAGAATAGCCCGAACCACTACCACCATCCAAGGCGATGGCAATATTGTAAGTCAAGTTATCAGGATTACATATATACGTAGTGTCATAACTCAATACAGGATTGATAGACAATGTTACAGCTGTAGGTTCGCTCAGGCATATACCATCGGCATACACTGCATAATAGGTTCCTTCAGCACTAGGCGTAAAGGAGTTTGCAAAACCAAGGATATCGCTACTCCCAGGCGCATTGTACCAGTATGTATCGTACCCATTTGGCGATGGATCCACACTTATAGCAGTAATGGCATCCTCAGCACACAATGCTAAGTTCTGTGGATTAGCTGGTGCAGGAATTGTAGGACATGCACAAGAATAAGGAGCCAGTTGTACCACTTCGCTACAACCATTGCCCTCTTGGATACTTATCGACAATCCACTTCCTGAAGGAACATCATAGATGGTGTATAGCCCACTGTTAGGATCACCTATTGCCGTATATATTCCAGCGTCTAATACATAACCATTTCCTATACCACCACTCAGGGTGATTTCAATATCGTATAAAGTGTTATTCGCATTGCATAACTGATCGGTCACTGCATAAGTTAATGCAGGTAGTGATAGGTATTCACAAGTACCATCAGCATTGGTTATATCTTCGGTTGTACAGTCCTGATCACCACAGGTAGTGGGTAGCGACTCGCAAGCACAGGTGCTGTAATTATAGGATTGTCCTGCTGGGCAATAAGCTAATGGGTCAAAACTTGGATCCACAGGATTACTGCATGCACAATCAGCTAATACCTGATTCAAAGTATGAGGACAAAAATCGTCGCAGTCAGGCTGATTAATATCAATATTTATACTGCTAGATACTGAACAGCCGGAACCATCTCCTACGATGAGGGTTATTACACCTGTACTACCTGATCCCCAATTAATATCTACATTATCATCGTTATTCGCACCGATTATAGATCCCCCTTGTACGGACCATTCATATTCCACAAATCCAGATGCAGTATAAGTTTCATTAGAGGTGACACAGGTTGTAGTAGCACCATTAATATTCGTAGGAACTAAGTTATTTGCAATGCTAAAATTTTCTAAGAAGTCCTCTAATTCATTTCCACAATAATCAGTTATAGAACCACAGGTATTACTTCCTATCGCCGCTAAATTGATGTGGTAATTTCCCGCTGTGCCAAAGGGGGGGTCAATGGTAAGTTCTATGGTACTGGTGTATTCCTCCGTCTCACAGCCGCTTATTTGATCTACACTATGTGCACCATCCACCCCTTGTATTTCAAAGTCACAGGTCTCCACAGTAACACATCTTACTGGTTCGCTGAGGTATATTGTAATGGTATTATCCCCACACTCCGATGGCAGGTCTATATCCGTAACTACTGGTGCTGTGGCATCATAAATCTCAGCAGTGGATGCTGTGAGGTCTAGCACATAACCATCTTGAGTGGTTAAAAAATTGCTGATGTTTATTACTAGGATTTGTCCTGCCACTACGGGTAGAGAAGCCCCATAAGGACTTTCATCTGCATTAGCACTATTCCCTGTTCCAAAATAGGGTGCAGCAGAATACAAGCCCGTTTGCAAGTACATATCTTGTGTTTCGAGCTTAGAATAGTTACAAGCGATTACAGGTGAGGTGGTAGTCGAATTATCGAGTAATCCAGCGCAACCATCTTGCGTAATATCAAATACCGCAAAATCATAATCATTATTAGTCGCCGAGTTAGGTGAGATCAGAAAACTCAGGTCACCACTTTCCTGTACGGTTAGTACATACCATACATCGTTTTTTTCTCCTTGTAATAGACAGGTATTTAGTATTTCGGCATCAATAGCGCCATCGCCTATGTAAGAATTGTTTTGGATATACAATTCATTGCACACTGGTATCGCATTGATACAATCTTGCTCGGCTGTAGAGCTGGCTAATGGACAAGGATTACAGCCCAATTCAATTTCAAACCCACCTGCAGGAAGGATGGCATCGCTTACAAATCTCAGGGTCATACAACCGACGGATGAGCCTCGCTTAAGGGAATACAATTCATTGGGTAAAAATGAATTATCGATCACTGAAAGGAGGTTGCTGGCGATGGCTTGATCGCCATCATACACTTCTAAATAATCTCCATCTTGTAAATCCAAGGATAGGATATCGATATAAGCGCAATTGCCATCTATGGGACATATCGTTACCGTTTCATTTTCATTGTTCAAATAATTTCCCGCCGCTCCACCTGAATCGTAGAGGGTACCACTGCAAATATTGATCGAAGAGTTTTGCCCCATTTGGAAAGTTTGTGCAGAAATGAGAACAGATTGTAACAAAAAGACGCCACAAACCAATGGTTTTAGCCATTTCACAGGACTAAATTCAGCCACTCTTTTTTTAATTATTAATTGCATTTGGGATATAATCGATTAGAAATTCAAAATTTTTGTCAATAAATGCGCCATTTTATAAATTATTATTCAACAAGATAAACAAATAACACATAATTTGTGGCCAAAACTTCGCATTCAATCAGGCTTTTAGCCCTAATTTACAGCAAAAACTGTGCTAAGTTTGCATTTAGGCCAATTATTGTAAAGACGTATAAAATTGTTTCAAATAAGCGGCTATTAATGTCAAAGATTGTAGTTTTACAGCAATTAAAAAATTAAATAATATGCGTTTCAATATTTTCAAATTGGCGATGATCTGTTTGCCATTTTTTCAGTTTTATGGTCAATCGCCCAAACTTGTCATTGGAATCGTGGTTGATCAAATGCGTCAGGAGTATCTCTTTCGATTTAAGGATAAATTTAGCAATGAGGGATTTAATAAGCTGAGAAAGGAGGGGCTGATGCTGAAGAATATGCATTACAATTACATACCCACTTTTACGGGTCCTGGCCATGCTTCGATATACACTGGCACCACACCCGCATACCATGGGATCATTGCCAATGATTGGTATGATCGATCACTGAAATCCTATGTTTACTGCACCTCCGATACGAGATATACCGCTGTGGGTAGTACCACCGCAGGAGCTGGGGCACAATCGCCTGGACGCATGCTGAGTACCACAATTACAGATGAGTTGCAGAATGCCACAAATGGGCGGTCCAAGGTAATCGGCATCTCACTCAAAGATAGAGGATCCATCCTACCCGCAGGCCACCTAGCCGATGCCTCCTTTTGGTATGACTTCCTAACCGGCAATATGATCACTTCGACTTATTACACCCAGCAATTACCAGAATGGGTACAGCAGTTCAATGATCGAAAACTTATGGACAAATACGTCAAGAGTGGGTGGACACTGAGCATGGATAAGCATAAATATACCGAAAGTGGACCTGATGGCGCACCCCATGAAACACCCATTGCAAAGTTTGCGCCTACAGAATTTCCATACGACCTACTAGCCATCGCACAAAAAGCTGCAAACCCAGCAATCCCTGACAATGCGAATCAATTAAAATATAAAATAGGCGCACAATCTCCTTGGGGCGATAGGCTGCTCACCGAGTTCGCTATGGAGGCTATCAATAAAATGCAGCTAGGAAAATCCGAGGTTACCGACTTCCTATGTCTCAGCTTTTCATCGCCTGATATGATCGGTCACGCATTCGGGCCCTCTTCAGTAGAAATGGAAGATGAGTATATCAAACTCGACTTATGTATCGCTGAACTCATCACCTATTTAGATCAGAAAATTGGCAAGGAAAACTACCTCTTGTTTTTGACTGCTGATCATGGGGTAGTGGAAATTCCCAACAAGCTAAAGGAGGCCAAGATACCCGCAGGCTATTTAGATCTACTTAGTGCAGACTCTATCTTAAACACGAAATTGTCAGCCAAGTATGGCCCTGCTCAATGGATTCTTTCTGTCAATAATGATCAGGTATTTTTAAATAGGGAGGAGATAGAAAACAAAAAATTATCGCTTCGCGAGGTGCAAGACTATACCGCTCAAGAAGTGTTAAACTTACATGGCATATCGAAAAGCATTGCAGCACATCAAATTCCATTGCTGTCGGATAAAGACTGGTTAAATACAAGATTACAAAACGGCTATCAGCAAAAACGATCAGGCGATGTACTCTTTGTAATGGAACCAGGCTGGCTAGAGAAAATATCCTATGGCACCTCACATGGCACAGGATATACTTATGATACCCATGTACCTAATCTTTGGTATGGCTGGAACATCGCACCTGGTGAGTCCAATCAATACCATGAGATACCCGATATTGCAACATCCTTAGCGCTTAAATTAAATATTCCACTCCCTAATTCCTGTACAGGAAAACCGATCAATGAGGTCTTAAAATAGCAAAAGAAATATTTGAATCTTGTGATAATCTATTAGGCTTAAGCAATCATTAGTAGCCTTATAAAGTCCATTGTATTATCAATGGTTGTTCAATATGTTTCGTCCTGTACAGTGGCAATATTGTACAGGTTTTTTTGTTTCAATATTATTTCGATTATGGCGATGCCTCCGGCCCAGGCTATTCGTTCCTATCTTTTAGGAGGCTTGCACCTTACAATCACTATTTTTTTAGGATACTACGAATCATTCTGCAATTAACGATGCAGCTGAACAATTCTAGCCTCCTAAAAGGATATCCACTGCTATCCTTATCGCAAATACAAAAATGCAGGCTTCACGATGAAATAGGTCTTCATCATAGCTGTAAAATAAACGCAATCATCTAATCTGACAATCCTTCAGACCAAGCTAATAAGGGCAGCTAGATTATCGTTTTGTATTCATTCATACCATGCGCTATTACATCATTAGTACATTTTAGATTCGAGTTACTGTCATTGTAAATGATTGATAGACATGTTCAAAAAAAGAATTTTCTAATCCCATAAAGATACTGGATATTCTCCATCAGCAACCAGCTTATTGAGGGAATCTACCACCATATTCTTATCTTCTTTGTAAGTAACTCCAAACCATTTTTTTCCACAAGGAATCACTTTTACATTGGCATTGTTAGCTTCTATTTGTTGGCTAACGACTAGGGGTATAAAATATTCCTTTGATGTTTCATTGATATTGGCCATTACAAATTGATTAAAGCCATGTTGGGCATGTTGCAAGACTGATTGGTGAAAGCCCCAAAAATTCATTGATACAATTGTACGCTCATCAAACACTTCAAGTATTTGGCCATCTTCTTCTTGCACTATTCTATTATCTTTTCGAAGCAATGATTTACATTCTACTATTTTTTGCAGCATCCCCTCTCCATTTTGCCAGCATACCCCACGGCTCACCGAACCATTCTCCGAAAGTGTTTCCCCTAAGTTATATCCCGCCATTGCATAAAGAGATTCAGACACTTCATTTTTAAGAAATTGTGCGATACCTATAAATGGTTCGCGGCCATAAAAATCATCTGCATTAATGATAGCAAATGGTTCATTGATTGCTGAAGCAGCTACCACCATAGCATGACCTGTACCCCAAGGTTTGGATCTCGGCGGCATTTCATCAATGCCTTCCATTGCTATATCTTTTTCTTGATACACATAATGAAGCTCCAACTTGTCTTTCCAATGATCGTGAAACAAAGCTTTAAAATCCGCTTCAATTTCTTTTTTTATAATAAACACAACCTTTGAAAATCCTGCTTTCCAAGCATCATACAATGAGTAATCAATAATAGCGGCACCACCAGGTCCAAAACTATCCATTTGCTTGATTCCGCCATACCTCGATCCTACACCCGCCGCTAATATTGCCAAACTTATTTTAGTCATAATAATCGCTGATTAATAAAAATATTTAGGACAAAAATCGCATAAAAAAATTAATTGCCTTAAAGCTTTACACACACCATCAATAGACTAAACTGATTACCAATATTGTAGCTTCAATTTCAGATACTGAAAACGCCTATAACTCTTAACCTAATTCTAACTTCGAGGAACTACTCGCGATTTATACTATTCGATTATTCAATCAAACTTGTCACCTCACAGCGATTCATAATTTTTTATTAACCGTTCAATAGAATGCATCACCCATACATGGTGAAAAATTATGGTTGATGAGCAAGGATAAACATTCTATCCCTGTAAGTTGAGAATTAGTTTTATTAATTGCATTAATTACTCCACACAATTTCTTACCTATAGCTATTTCTAATTTTTTCTTAGCGAATCTTCATTTTTGATTTAGGACACTGGCTTTAGTGGTGACAACTAAACCATAACAATGGACACAATTTCTAGCGTTTAGAATCTAGTATCGAATAATTTGATAATATTGAATCATTAAAATTATAGATTTACCAATAGCTTCTCTGACTGCAAAATTCTCCCTTCATTCATATACGATACTACATACATCCCGTTGCTATAGTTAGAAGTTACAATCTTTAGCTCCTTAGCGCCTTTCAGTAGTTTGAGCTCATCTATTTTCTTTCCCTGGATATCTGTTATTAATATGGAAGATATGGCGGAATTGATGGGACTGTAAAAATGGATATATGTATCAGTACTAACAAGATTAGGAGCTAATGTAAAATATTTTTCACCATAGGGAAATGCAAGTTCAATGCTGTATTCATCAATCCCTACCATGATCGGATTTTCTGAACAGTTAGGCGATATACAACCCTCTTCATCAACTTTTAGCAACCAAAGGTTAGCTTTTTCAGAAGAATAAAGGACATATTGATAAGCACCTATTGCTGCATATCCACCATCAGACGTTTCTATTATATCGGACAAAAAAGAAGTTTGATTTGTTATAGGATATTCAACACCTGCAAAATAATAATTGCGCTCCCACAAGAGCTCTCCTTCAGCACTCAATTTAAAAAGCCAACCCATGCTCGAATAATCACTCATTGATGGGTCATTATTATTCTTGCCACAGCCTATAATACTTCCATCTGATAACACTTTCAAATTGTGTATTTGCTTATTTTGTTCTTCGCCTTCATCCGCAATATACATCCACAACTCCTCCATATTCTCATCCACACGTACTACAAAGGTATCGAAGTAATTTGCCTCCTCTCCTATAAATTCATAGGAAATTGTATATACATAACCCCCAGAAACAACTGGCAATATTTTCATCAAGGAAGCCTGACCATTATTACCTGAGCTAAATGGATTAACAAACTCCATTTCCCATATCAATTGCCCTAAACTATCCACCTTGAGAATATTGCCATTTATAACACCGAAATCATCAGTACCACCCCCTATAACAATATTGTCACCAGCTAGGGCAATGTTATTGCTATAATCTATTAAAGGTAATAATGGATTTAATCCATCAAAATGTTTTTCAAATAAAAGATTGCCAGAATGATCGTACTTGATAAGATCCATATAGTAATAATCCTGGTCAACAAAATTTCTGCCTATGATATATATTCCTTCATCATTTATTGCAAGATCCTTAATACTTACCCCCGTTGCTGTCGCCTCTGAGTAGGATTGCAAAAACTCGCCATTCAAACTCAATAAATCAATTCTAAACTCGTTTTCATCCTCTAAAGAATTTGTATAGTGTAGTGGCAAATAAATGGTGTCGTTAAAAATTTTCATACTGCCATAATTTGCTAAATAATAATTAATAGGCACTATACTTTCAATCCCATGTGGATCAGCAAACACTGTTTGATTTAATACATTTCCTTCAAGATCGGTACTTACCAATGTGACAATGTAAAATTCCCAATCCAAAGCTGATAAATCAAAATGTTGGCCGCTGATATACAGATTTTGATTGTATTCAATTATAGAATAACCATTGCTATCACCTATTAATTTACTAAAT
Organism: uncultured Chitinophagales bacterium; assembly: GCA_964480615.1. GTDB lineage: Bacteria > Bacteroidota > Bacteroidia > Chitinophagales > UBA2359 > CAYZQX01. Next base: position 12,735 of record CAYZQX010000067.1, read on the forward strand.
GTATTTTGGCCATTAGCACATAAACCATAGATAAGCAAAGCGATAAAAAGCAATAAATTGGTCGCCTTGACAATTGCATCGTAAGAAATTCGATAGGCCATAAATAAACAATTTAAGAAGATGAAACTTAAATAAAAGAACTTTAAAATTACAGACACAGTAAACAATTACAAATATAAGCCCTCTTTGAATAAGCTCCAATTGATTTTTCCTAATACTATAAAAAAGACTGCAACAAAGCACAAGAATTTTATATTCTTTCTAAGGCCATATTACTTTATATATGGAAATTTCTATTTATTCAAGAATGATAGATCTCCTATAACAAATATATTTTTACAAACATCATTACTGTCTATTAATCCAACTCATAACTTTAGTGATTTGTCTAACTTATAATTATGAACCCCTATTCTTAGTTTCAATTACCTATCAGCACAATCTATTCTAGGGCTAGCTAGTTAACTTTTAAACCATTTATTGTAATAGGTTCTTTCCATAATAAGAGCTAAGGATAAACACACAATTTCTGGGTTTCCGTTAAAGAGCTTGCATCATACATAAGAAATGTCGTCTCATAGAATTTGCTTTTTCTTAATGTGTTCGCGATAGGGATGCGGAATGGTTTAGTCTTATTCACTGACTCTCAACACTGATTACTTAGGTAAGTTGTTTTGTTATAGACAGTAGTTTATATATAGAAACAAAAAAGAGTCAGTGAATAAGACCGAAACGTAGTGTAGCCTGGAGCAGCCCGGGCCTGTAAGGCATCGCCCAAAATATTACGATAT
>CAYZQX010000068.1:0-13433 GCA_964480615.1 uncultured Chitinophagales bacterium
AGTGCAAATTTATGTAAAAAAATTTGCATTTCTTGATAGTACCTATACAGGGCTTTCTGATTTTATTAGTTTTTTAAAGGCCATCAGAATCTTCGCAAGCTCGATTTGCTGACGCTTCGGTACTGGGCTGGCAGGCTATCACTTTAATAATAAAAATAGCTGCCGATAGCCTGCCAGCCCAGTACAAACCCTTTCTATCCCTATCGCGGGCTGCGGGATTTACGATTGGCTGGCGCGATTTACGATACCCGATTTACGATTTACGAGACACAACTTGTTAAAGCAACTACTCTAAGTCCAGAGTCTAGATAAAGCGGCTTACTATTAACGATTTAGGATTTATGATACGGGTTTTGGTTACAGCAACTTAACTAAGTCCAGTGTCTATTAAGGATTATAGAATGAAAATAAATAAAAAAATATTTAGCACTCCGTGCCATACAAAATTTAAAAACATAAAAACATAAAAAAAACAATATCATTGTACAATCACCTTAACTGTATAAGGCTGTTTACTAATTTCATCAATTACATTCACAAAATAAATTCCTGGCAAGACTGCGCTTAGATTGATAGAAGCTGCGGTTTTAGCATACAACACCTCCTGAAAAATTATCTTGCCACATAAATCACTAATTGAAATTTTAGCATCCAATGCTTCCAGACTCGAAATATATAAAATGTCTTTGACTGGATTTGGGTATATAGAAATTGACTGTCTTAATAAATTAGGCTTAACAGTACAAGCAGGTGTAAAAAGATAAAAACTATCTCTAACTATACAGCCAAACTCATTAGTCATATCAACCCAACCCCATCCCGGATCAATGGCTAGTGAAAGTTCAAAAGATCCTGTATCGCCAGTAAACCAATTACATTCCATTAATGGACAATTAACAAACTCTGAAAATTCACAATCTATGTACAAAGTGTCGGCAATGAGATTTGTAGTATTGGGGGAAATGGTTATTAAAACAGGCATGGTGACTGGATAATATTCATCATTATAGGCTTCATGGTATGCGAAAGTTAAATAAAAAGATTCGTAATTGCTTAGCAATTCAGTTGTAAATACAAATCCAGAATCACCTACGCATAAATTAAGTGGGTCATATGCAATGAACTCTGTTAACTCAGCATCTAAAGACAGAAGAAATCCGTAATCCTCATCACAAGAATACAACACTTCTGTATAACCACAAATATCTTGAAAATTCATCGAAAATTCTTGCCCTTCGCAAAGTACAAGAGGCTGTATAGGAAAATCATTAATCGAAATACCTGGCCCATCAGCATTGCACATGAAAAAACTGGAAACATCTAAAGTTTCTGTACAAGATGAATCAGAAACTAATGAGGCAGTAAAAACTGGAAAAACGTAAGGCTGTCCGCCTATTAAAAATGGGCCAATCATTAACCCATTTTGCCCTGTGCCGCTGCTAACTAATATTGTATCAAGCTGATCCACCGTGATAATAATGTCACTCTGAGGGTGTTCATTCACAATTATCAGAATACTTGTAATAACTGAATCTATTATACAAAGCCCAGTATGGTCACATAAAAATTCAAAACTGCTAATCAATTCAGTACATGGCAAAAAACAATCGTCCTGATTGAAATCATCTGGATCATTTATAACTATAGTTACCGCAGGCTCAACTAGATTATAACTCAAATTTTCATCCCTCGAAACAAATGCGAAGTATAATGTATCATAAGGAGCTATCAAATTTTTAGCAAAGACAAAACCCGAATCAGCTTCACATAAATTTATAGGATCGAATGCCAAAACATTCATAAATTCTTCATCAGTTGCTAAAACAAATCCATATAGGCTATCCTCGCATACCATGTGCAAAGGCATTGTGCTGCACACATTGTCAAAATTATGTGCAAACTCATTCAAACTGCAAATTGAGACCGCTTCATTAAAATAATCACTAATATAAATTCCAGCAGTATCACCACAACAAAAGGGTTCCAATTCAAATTCAACTATATCATAACAATTAGGATCATTGAGGGAAAAGACAGTATATGTTATTGAATAGGATGCATCACCATCAATTGGATATGTAATCCATACATCCAATTCACTACTATCAAAAAATAATGTATCAGAAGACATATTTGATATAAATCCAAAATCACTGCCTATATCAGGCAAGGTTATATATACTGCCAACTCATATTCTAATGGCGTGCAAGAAGCACTTGACTGAACAACAAAATGATCATCAATTACATCGAAACAAGGCAATAAACTATTTTGCTGCAAAAGGCTTCCAGAAAAAACATTCATTGCTTTGATATCATTCCTATTCATCTGGCTATTAGCCCAATTAATACTAGTACAGTTACTAGAACTACCAGCGATAAGTATATGAAAACAATTTAATATAAATGCAAATAATATTACTAATGTAATGTTTGTGTTTATAATTTTACTATACATAGGGTTGTAATTTTATTATATGAACTAAGCTATTATTGCCAAAACCAAACTAAGAAATAATTATCAAATATAGCCAAATTTTATTTATTTAATAAGTTCTTTCCAAAAGTCAATAATTTAATTATTTTTCCCTTACCCGGAACCAAATAGATTCCATAAAAAAAACAAACCAAGCCATATTCTCAAATTCCGCAGTAAAATAATTTTAGAAAGACTAGAATTGCAAATTTCATAATGACTTATTGATAGCTTGTGCTTAAAAATCCTACAACATTCTATATTCTAAAAGATCAATACTTCATATAGTAGGACGGATTCGCTATTATATTGATTAGCAATACCTCTACAACTGCGCAAGCCTCCTAAATCTCGCCGCATAAAAAGACAAAACCTAAATTTTCTAAAACATACGAATAATATTCAATCTCAGTAATTTTTCTTAATAAAATTTTTACTCAACCACTGGTCGATGGAATATTTTCCTGCTCCAAGTATCCCAATAGCCAAATAAATGACCATATAAAGCAAAGCCAGCTCTTTTTTTCCAAACTCATCCTGTCCATGGATAATGAATGCCGCAACCACCATTGTTATGATTAATGGGATAGATGCCAATCGCGTCATAAATCCAAATATCAAGAACAACGAACAAAGCACTTCTGAAAATACAGTGAGTGCCAAGGATGCAGTCGCACCTACCCCAAGAGGATCAGGAAAACTAATGGGATCGTCATTGAAAAGCTTATAGAATTTCCCCATACCATGCGACAGCATAAATGCGCCAACTGTTACCCGCAATAATAATAACACTAAGGACTGTTTAAATGCATAATCGCCTGTATTTATGGTCCCTATAATACCCTGTTTCAACATAATTTATTTTAATTGTAATTTAAATTCTTATAAACTGTAATGTGGCTTGGATTTCCACTTCTTCACCCATCATTACTTCACCAGTATCAATAACAGTATGACTTCTCAATCTCCAATCATTGCGATTGATCTTTCCATTCACAATAAAGCCAACACACTCATTAGCTAAAGCAGTCTTCGTATGTCCGCCATAGTTTACAGCCAGCGACACTTCATTGTTCATACCCTTAATGGATAGCCTGCCCTTAATCTTAAAGTTAAAATCATCCAGCCTCTTAACAAAGGAACCGTCAAAGATAATCTCTTTGTAATTTCCAACATCCAGAAAATCTGCACTCATTAAATACGCATCTCTCAAAACATCATTCGTGGAAATTGAAGCAGAATCGATCTTAACCAAAACCTTAGAACTAGTAATATCTTCACCATCAATTTCAATCGCAAAATTTGTAAATTTTCCTTTCACACTTGATACCAAGTGATGCCTAACCTTAAAGGTGATCTCGCTTTGGCTGGGATCTAAAATCCATTTTATATTGCTATTTCCAATCTGCATAAGTTTTAGAATTTATATAATAATGATAATTTGTTTTGCTTTTGTTGATTAACTACTTCCAATATAAAATTAGGCTTATGATTGCTAAAGATAAAAATATCGGTACACGCCAAATAAGTGCAAGAGCCATAACTAATTTCTTATAAATAAAAAATGCCATCACTCTCTTTACCCTAAGAAGTGTTTTAAAAAACCCCTTATTCTAGCTATCAATTCCATCCTTGAACAGTCCGTTGATACCTTCTTCTAATATACCAATTAAGTTCAATCCAAAGCATTTCCCCTTTCGATATCTAATTGGCAATTGAAGGGAATAATCTCATATTTTATAATGTTAGAAAAAATCAGCAGCCAACCCAATCCCAAAATCAATAATCAAAGTTATTAAACATTTCAACAGTTAAATCAATAAAATTCGCTTTTCACACTCCAATATCCCAAATAGGATTACTATGCTTGACCTTCAGCAACAAAGATAATAAAAAGGGCTTTTTAGCCCTATAGTACACAGATCGATAGAGGGCAGCTTATTTCTATTTGCTTTATTGGGCAAGGGATAGTAGTGGATATCCTTTTTGTGGGCTAGGGTTAAAAATTGTGTTGAAGCGTGTGATAGCGAATAATGCCACTTACAAGGTAGCCAGTTCTATCCTTGTATAAAGCCCACAAAAAGATAGAAACGGATAGCCCGACCGCTGCCTGCCAATACAAGATGCTATTAATACAACTGATTGTTTTATTGGCAGGCAGGGGATGCCCCCAAAAATATTAAATGATTATATTTATTGTAACTATCTTCACTTAACCAGGGTTCATCAGTACAGTTGATTGCGATGTATGTAACACATCATCTAGTATTCAATTTGAAGGCTCTAAGATCGATAACAAAATAATAAAGGAACTAGCGTCCTAATGTTTTCCAAGTATATACTTTAGTTAGAGGCTTCAATCACAGGCTTAGGAATGGTTAGAAAATAGAGGGTGACACTTAGTGCTATTGAGCCTGTAATTATAAACGCTGTTTTGGCATTGTACTGATACCAAATAAATCCCGTAAGTGAACTTGCCAACATTGTGCAAAGGCTTTGTAATCCAGCAAAAGTGCCGATCGCTGTAGCAGTATCTTTTTTATCAGTGACAATCGAAATCCAAGCTTTAGATATACCTTCGGTCGCAGCAGCATACAAGCCATAAAGAAAAAACAATACAAAAAACATATAAAAATTAGTATTGATAGCCATGCCAAAATATACAGTAGCAAATAACACGAGGCCGATCATAAAAACTGTTTTCAGACCCAGTTTATCGGCGAGCATTCCGATGGGAAAAGCAAACAAAGCATATATAAGATTGTAAAAAATATAAATACTTATAACCATTGAATCTTCCATGCCCGACTCTTTAGCTTTGAGTAAAAGAAACACATCAGAACTATTGAACAAGGTAAACACTAAAAGTCCTACTACAACTTTTCGGTATGCAATAGGACTTTGCTTCCAATAATGTAGGAATGAAAAAAAAGGTGTTTTTGTTTTTGCGTGGGAAGCCAATATTGTTCTATCATTGAGGAATAAGGAAGCTAATACAGCGCATAATCCAGGGAAAAATGCTATGTAAAAAAGTGTTTTATAATCTTGAGGATAATAATACAGATAGAGCAAAGCCAATGCTGGTCCGATAACAGCACCCATAGTATCCATGGAACGATGGAATCCAAATACTTTTCCTTTAGTGCTTGGTGTCGCTTCATCAGAGAGCATGGCATCCCTTGCACCTGTACGTATCCCTTTTCCAAATCGATCAACTGTCCTGGCAAAAAATATCCATAGCGGATAAATAAATAAGGCCATCATTGGTTTTGAAATCGCACTAAATGCATAACCAATTTGCACAAAAAATGCTCGTCTTCCAGTAACATCGGATAGCTTACCAAAATAGCCTTTACTAAGCCCCGCAGTAGCTTCAGCAAACCCTTCAAGTATGCCAATAAGTAATACAGAAAAACCTATGGACTTCAAGTATATTGGCATGATGGGATATAGCATTTCGCTTGCTATATCAGTTAGCAAACTAATCACTGATAATATCCAAACGGTGCGTGTTATGTATTTCAAAATAAATATTCTTTCTTCATTGCAATGAATAGCACTCGAGATTCTAATTATCCAAACTAATCCTTGCGCATTACACTTATGCTTGTTAATTTTAATAAGCAACATTAAACATTAGATGCTCGGCTTAGTTGCCCATCCTAACTAATGCTCCATTACTATTCATTAAGTGGGGGTTCTTCTTTATCGACATCATCCACCAGATCTGCCTCCATGGCTACATTCTTATTCTTTAACTTCTCTATCTGATATCGGTTAACAAAATGTGTAGCATACACATTCTCTGCATTTACATTGCCTGAAATGCTAAAACGCAATCTTTGTTTTGGACCCTTACCAAATTTATTATAAACCGTGAGCGATGGAACAAAATTCAGCTTAGTACAAACCTGCCTGATAATTTTAGTGACCGTTGTTAACTTATTCAAATTGGCTTGACAAACACGCTCTAAACAAGTAACTTGACCCTTTCTCCATTTTTCATAATCCACCTTGGACAAATAACCCAGTTTCATCAAAACATCAACAGCTGTGATAAACCCTTTCTCATTAGATAAATCACTAATGATTTGTGTTATTTTTTTTTCTAATTCAATATTGTTCATATATATAACTAAGCTAATTATTTTTATTAAAAATTCAATATTATATTGGCATGATCTAACCTTGATAACAAATCAAAATCAGCGATCAAAAACAACTATCTAAACGATCAAATCAAGTACCATTCCTATTAACAAATAGAAATATTTCAACCAAAATAATTATGTACAAAAACAGCCAAATGATCACATTTACTATATGCTTATTATGTGAACCACTAAGGGATTAAATACAAAATATTTATGGCAAAACTAGCAAATTTTAAATTTATCGAAAAAGCCGAATGACTTTGCAGGTTTAGCCATTCTATTTCCCCTCAATGATTGGGGGTCGAAAGATGACCTAGTAGTTGATGATTTCAACTAATGGGGTTATGGCTCAGCTTTTGCAATCCTCAATGACCTTGACTGGTATAACATAGTTATCTTTAACCACTATAACAAATTTTTCAGTTCCTATTTTCTAATACTAGATCAATGATGGAATGCAACAAATCCAAGGGGTATCAATCATTTAAACTTAGCCACTTATAGGTACCACCACAAAGCCATATTGCGTTAAGTCCTAACGCTCTCAATAATTTTGCACCATCAGCAGATCGGCCACCACCTTTTCCGCATACCGTTATGTATTGATAAGCTCGATCAAGTGGTAGTACTGTTCTTTTTAGTTCTTCAATCGAAATATTCAAAGCATTAGGTATATGTGCTCGTTCATATTCCTCCTTGCTTCTTACATCAATAATTAATACTTTTTTATTTGCTTGAATGGCATTTTTTACTTCTTCTACATCAATACAATCCCTGCTTGCCTTTACAAGTGCTGGCATACGGAAATGTATTATGAGTGCTGATATAATTGTTATGCCTCCTATAAGTACAATGGCATATTTTACTCCAAAAAAGTCGGCAGTAATACCTGAAATTATAGCACCAAAAGCATATCCTAAATCTCGCCAAAGTCTGAATGTGCCAATACCCTCTGCACGTTGTTTAGGACTTAAAACCTGTGCTATAGTTGATAAGAAAGTCGGATATACCAAGGCTGTACCTAAACCCAATATGGCTGACAAAGAAACCAATGCATAGAAATTATCACTATATGGAATAAGTAATATTGCAAGTCCCTGTAATAGCATACCCCAAAACAGCATTGATTTCTTTGAATAGTGGTCGGACATCTTGCCAGTGAATAATTGGCCTATTCCCCATACTGTGGGATAAATAGCTGTTATTATGCCGATGCTTGCATTGTCATAGTTTAACGAAAACAATAGGATTGGAACAAGACCCCAAATCATACCATCATTCAGATTGTTTACTAGCCCAGCCTGAGTGACTGAACTCAATGTTCTGTTTTTATAAGTTGTTTCCAAGAAAACATTTTCAAGTTGTGTTGTATTATCTGTAATATGTTCTTTTTGTACAAATACCCTCGTATCTTTAACCCACAATGCTGTTAATAGAAAGCCGATGATAGAAATAAAAATGCCTATATAAAAAGGAAATGGAGTCACCCCATATTTATTAGCTATATAGCCTGTAAAAAATGCGACAATGCCTACTGCGAAATAGCCTGCAAACTCATTTAAACCCATGGCAAATCCACGATCCTTTTCACCAACTAAATCTATTTTCATCATTACTGTGCTGCTCCAAGTCAATCCCTGACTAATACCTAAAAACACATTGGCAAATATTACCCAATTCCAACTAGGTGCATAAATTAGCATAAAGGGAATAGGAATAGCTATCAGCCAACCAAAAAGCAGTAGGTTTTTGCGACCATATTTATTGGCTAATCGTCCAGTGAAATAGTTAGCTATTGCCTTGGTAATTCCGAATGCTGTAATGAATGAGAGTATGGCCGTTTTAGATGCAACCCCAAATTCTAGTTCGGCAAACTGTGGAAAAATTGATCGCTCCATGCCGATCATTCCTCCTACAAATGCATTTACCACTACCAGTAGGACAAATTGTTTCCAATTTTCTTTAAGCCCGAGTTTAATATTTCCATCCATCTCGATCAAATTGCGTTTTAATAAAATTCGATTGTTTCGAAGTACAATCAGACCTTCTATTTATTTCTAAACCAAATAATCTTTTACCCTCTGCTTATTGCTTTTTCCGACTATGTCATACCATTAATCTTTCCATATTTATTATCTCTCTCTACCCCACTATTTTAGAACATCCTTGTAATAAAACAAGTTCCAAGAATATACTGTACAAATATAATAAAAAAACAAACCCAACAATAACCCTTTATTATTAAAAGGTATGAAGAATCTACACAGCCGCGATTGTATAAATAAATGTGCTGGTATCAATTTTTTATAAAATTATAATAAAACACCAATAACTTCAAATAGCGGTAAGACATGATGCATTAAAGAGTCAAAAAAAAATATTTATGAGTTAAAATTTTAAGAACAATTAAACGAGATACTTGACTATATAACTAAAATACATAGTTCGATTAAATATCTAGATCTGAGATCTAGCTTGTGAATTGATGTTTACGATAGGGATCTTAAGGGTTTGCACTGTACTAGCAGGCTTTCATTGGTTTCATTTCTCTTGTGTAGAAAGCCTGCTCGTACAGTAACGCAGCGACAGCAAATCGAGCTTGCGAAGATTCTGATGGCCTTTAAAAAACTAATAAAATCAGAAAGCCCTGACAACCCAAGCGATAGTGCAAGTTTTTGTTGCCGATAAAAAATAAAAAAAATCGCAAGCAACCCGAGCCGTAGGCATCGCCCAAAATGGTTATAATAAAAAAAGCCCCTTAATAAAATACAATCCTTGTTCATAATAAGGAATAAATATTCTATTAAGGGACGCTCTCACATATTCACTGTCATCAAATGACAGGTGATATTTTAGTAACTATATCAGTAAGATTTCAATATTCGATTTTACTTCAATACAAGAGGTTTCACCTCCATTCCTGTATTGGCCATAATATGCACAAAATACAGCCCCTTAGGCAAGTTCGGAACTTGAATAGACCAGTCACTGTTATGAGTCAGATTGATGGACTCACGTGTCAATTCTGCGCCAAGCACATCATACCAAGCGATCTCCTTAATCGATTGCTTGGCGAAATCACCCGTAATATGGATTACATCACTTGCAGGATTGGGATATATATTAAAATATTGGGTTTCTACGCCACTGATTCCACTCAACAATATTTCACTGCCAAATATTCCTGTGGGCACACGCTCGTGATCTTTATTGATAATTTGCTCTATCTCATCAATGCCAATAGATCCAGTTTGATTTTCAAAATAGATACGGCATAATGGCTGAGGTGTCATTTGTTTTTGCAAGGTAGAATCCTCAACAGATAATGCTACTACTTTCCAACCATTTTGATCAATAAATAGCGGAAAACTGCTTGCACTTACAAGACTTTGAACCTGTACTATATCAGCGCCTTTGATCGAAAATTCATACCCATTAATTCTACAATAAGGATTTATAATACTGATGTCTATATAATTTTCATTGAGGTCAAATGCTGTAATACCTAGTAAGGTACTGTCCTCGGGATTCAATACATTGCGTGGAAAATCACAATGGTTATGAAGCAAAGCACCACCACCATGTAGATGTTCAGCACCATATATCCTACACCAGTTAGCTAATGCAGCATCATATACATCTAAATCGCCGTCCGCACTCAAATCATTGCAAGTAGTAACGCCATCAGAATTTTGAACAGCCAGTTGTAAATAGGTCTCTACATCAGCAACTCCTAAATTGCCATTGCTGTCGAAATCACCCATCACAGCAGTTCCACCACAGGTACCGCTACAATCGGTTAAGGCTGTACCAAATGCTACCCCAAAACAATCAACAACAGGTTCACAATCAGGCAATACCACAAAACTAGGATTGCCACTATCGTTATAAGTCAAATCAATGCAAGCATAGGCCCAGTTATTATCATAACTCATCTCGTTTTGTCCTAACGCATCTGGGCTATTATCCCAATTGACTTTCATCGCAAGTTTATATTGACCTGCTGGCAAGTCAGTGATATCAAACCATTGACATTGTGTGCCTGCGCCATATATATCAGCACAACCTGCTGAAATACCCATAGGATCACAAGAAAACTGACCTTCTCCAGAAGGACATACCAGATCCATTACACAAAAACCATTTTTTACACCAACAGGAATTACATTGTTCTCCGAATCATATACGATTGATTTTGTATATCCTTCATAGTGCGTGTGACCATGACAATTTTGATTGCTAAACTGCCCTGGGTTTAAACTAGGTGAACCGATATAGTAATCCTGCTCGCCAAAATTGCTGATATAAGTTGTAAATGTAATACAACTGCGATTGCCATAATCACGCAAACAACCTTCCTGTATATCACATAAACTTGCTTGTGCATTAACTATTGAAAGTGAATTAACAAACTCATTTTGATTGGCCACTAAATCTGGTCCCCCTGGACATTCAGGATTGCCAGGAAAAAAACAATCACCTGCCTCAGTTGCTAATGCATTGTAGTTACATGCCGTGTTATCCATACAACCCACTACTGGACCATCATAACTCAGTGTAAAATCAATAGAATTAGCGCAATCATCACTGTCATCACCAATTCTTATATAGTAACTAGTGTTGGCCATCATTACCATGGTAGCCACAGCTTGCTCACCACATCCTCCATCATCGTCATCATATTTTTGCGAACCTACATTGGTCTCATTAATATTTAAGTTACTACAAGTACTATATACCCAAATCTTGGTATCGCAAGTATTTAACTCACAAGTACTAATTGAATACGTACCAGTAACTGTAGGCGTGTAACTAAACCAGCTATTGTCAAATTCTGCGGTATGTGTACCTAAGGCTATATCAAAAGCACTGCCACAACCAGTGCCTGGTGGGCAATTGATTTCAAATGACTCGCCAGCATGGTAATTACCATCACTCTCATACACAACTACTGAATTGATCAATAAATTATAATTACCAATCCCGTATCCACAACATATTCCATCACCAGCTGAATCTGTAATTGTAAAGGTTATACAACTATTGGTGTTAATACATACAGAATCACTCACACTACCACCGCTCAATAACTCATTACCTGAATCATCGTAAACAAACCAATGTATTTCTTGAGGATAATCATCGGGATGCATATCCACCACCAACATCGATTCGTCCAAACCACATTGACCCATTAAGGCTCCAAAACTCCACAATCCAATGAAAAGACAGATTAAATATTTCATATTAAAAAATAAAGTACAAATATAACCAATCTATGATAAAACCGCTCTATTCCGCATATTCTATAGAATTGGGGAAAATAAACCCTAGAGCAAATTTCCATGTATTGATGAAAAAATGTTAGGAAAAAAATACCCGGAGACTCATAACTGAACTAAATCAATAATTCTAAATGCGTACTATTTGGGCGAATCATTACTTGTTTCGCACACTCACAAGTAATGACCGGGCTATTACAGGCTTCGCTATCGCTTCGGTATGTGTATAGGGTAACAGCCTAAAAATTGCCACCCTATACACATACTAAACCTTTCATATCCCTTTCGCGGAAATTCCTCTGAGTAATAACAGCAGGCCACTTAACTAATTATTGACACATAAAAAATCTATAAGAACTGTTCATCAATGCATAAAAACACTAATAAACAGATTGTCTTAAAATGGAATCCAGAAAAATTAAAACTGTATCTGTGGAATACCTACCTTACTTCTATTAGCATACCACAGGTTGTAATCTAAATTATTGATTACCCCATTGATATCGGCATCCCAATTTAGATAATTTCCTACAGCTGAATTATTGCTAATCCATCGATTATAATCATTATTGTTTATGACACCACTGCCATCGAAATCCCCGGCTACAAGTACCGCCTTGAGCCCTACTTGTTTCATTTGCGATGGCCCCATTGCTTGTGCAATGTCACTTGTAAAATCGAAATTCATACTCGGACTTCCTATAACAATACTATTGCTCAATACTCCTAAATGTCCCTTGTGGTATATGGCTACATGATAAGGTGTACCTATTTGGAGATTGGCAAAGCTAACGCCAGTACTTCCATCAATATCAACTATTTCACCATTATTTTTTAAGATAGCTGCCCTACTCTCAACTACTAAGTATAAATCATTAACTGATCTAAACTGTATGAGTACCCAGTCAACCATATTCGGTATTTGACTTTGCATCATTTCTGTTCCATTATAGCTATATGGCCCTGTATTGTAGGGCTGTGAAGTTGGTATAACATTGCTATTTTGATAACCAGTATTCATAAGGCCAGTGTTGGCAATATAAGCACCTTCTAATAATACTTGTGTGTGTAACTCAAAACCACAAGGATCACAGCTACCACCACAGTCCACTCCTGTTTCATCTCCATTGAGTAAAGCATCGCTACAAGTTTCACAACTATCATCATCAATGGTCGCCTGTGGATCATAATTGTGTGCTAACGGGTCCGTACAACCATAACATTCAAAAGAACAACTTCCATTATCCCAAGTCGCATTTAAATCATAATTACAAGCTGAAATATCCATACAACCTACTATATCCAAGCAATTAGGCGATGGAATAGGTAAATAAACACAAGCACAAGAAATCGTGCTATAGGTATCAGATGTAGCGCAATCACTATCATTGCATATTGGAGGCAAAATAGGTAGGTGAGTACAAACACAGTTTACAATATCATAGCTGTCAAGTGTCGTACAATCGCCATCATCACAAGCAAGTGGCGATATAGGATTGTTTTCACATTCGCAAGTACTAA
>CAYZQX010000069.1:0-13371 GCA_964480615.1 uncultured Chitinophagales bacterium
CATATTTTTCATGCACTTTTTGAGAGGCGATATAGTTAGATAATATTTTCCCATCCTGGCATACTGCTGCGGCTGTTTCGTCACAACTTGATTCAATTCCTAAAATACAAATACTCACGTTGCAAAATTAAGAAATATTGACTTCTTTATTACTACATTCTATCAATTAGTCTCCCATTTTTTCCTTACTATTGCGGAAATTTTCATTATTATATGCTTACGAAGCAAATGTATTATGTCATAGCGGGTATAATTGCCTTCATTATCCTCTTAATCGTGCTATTAGTATTTGGTTACGGATGGGTGGCACTGGCTTTATTAGTGATAGCTGGAGGCGTATTGTATTATATTTATCGCAAGAAAAAAATCTATTTGGCAATGTATCACATGCAACAGGGACAAATGGATAAGGCGATGGATGTAATGACCAGTATAAAAGATCCTGAAAAATTAGCTGATTCGGAGAAAGGTATGTATTACCTTACTTGTGGAAATGTATTCATGCAGGAACGCAAATTTCCCGACGCAGAACGTATGTTTCTTAAAGCATTAGAAGTAGGTTTCAAAGATCCCAATCAAGAAGCGATGGTACACCTCAATCTAGCTGGAATCTATTTTAATCGCAGAAATGTAAATAAGGGCAAAGAACTGGTATTGAAAGCTAAAAAATTAGCAACCATGGATGAGGTTAAAGGGGAGATTAAGAAAATAGAAATACAGTTAAAGCAAGCGGGCATAAAACTTTAGTATCCTATCCATTTGAATAATTGGTGTTCGTAGTGGAAATAAAGTGTATTTTGAGAGGTAGCACATTGCTTATGTATGGTCTATCATAGACCTATGTAGGGTGCCGCGTATTTAGTAGTTGCGTATGCGATAGGGATAGAAGCGGATATCCTTTTAGGAGGCTTTTCCTCTTAAGAGTACTCATATTGATTTCATTAGGATGCTTTAATGTTGTATGTAAGATTTTATGGGATTATTCCCCAAAAGCCTCCTAAAAGATAGTAGCGCATAGCCCGGGCCTGTCCCGTAGCAGAGCGGAGGGCAGGCATCGCCATCGTTGATTTTGAGCGTACTGTAAAGAGGATTAGGCAATAAAAGTACTCAGTTCTTCTTTAGAATATTATTGAAATTAATTGGTGGTGAGGGTCATTATTGAAAAACAAGGAATAGTGAGCGTTAAACCTAATGAATTATTACCATTCCAACCAAATTGTTGTATATTGACATCTTATAGCCATTTTTGAAAAGAGCAGTTATCATAATAATATTGACGTTGATCCTATTGTTTTTTATAATAATAGGAGGCGCATTGATATTGCTCAATACCTCCAAAGGACAAACTTGGGTGGCCGCAAAAGTATTAGAGTATGTTAGCGACAAAACAGGGGCACATATACAATTTAGCAATCTAAAAATTGATATGTATGATGAGATAAGCATTGAAAATTTTCTTATGCAAGATCTTCAGCAAGACACCATCCTATCAGCTAGTAAACTGTATATCGACATCAGCCTTTTAGAGATTATACGCAAGAAAATATATATTGATGATGTGATCCTCGAAGATGCTCGTATAAAATTTTACAATACCGAAGGAGCGCAAAGAAACTACAGTTTTATCCTAGGTACAAAAAGTCAAAAAGAGCCAAGCGATACAATAGAAAAACAGGATGTAAAAAATACAAATAGCCTAAAATCCAAATGGACAGAAGGATGGCAATTTGGTATTAATGAAATCAGTGTGAAAAGGTTTTTATTGACGGATATAAATTCTGAATCGCAATCCGATCTTATCGTGAATACACCAGAGTTGTATATTGATATGGATGATATTGATATGCAAAAAAAATGTGTATCACTAGATGAGTTGTACCTAAAAAGTGGCTATATAAAATTAGGGAAATATAAAAAGAAGGAGGATAATGATGAAGATACAAGTTATTTTTATTTGAGGGATATAGGTTGGGATTTATCAGTCAAAAAAATTGCTATTGAAGATACAAAGTTCGATTACAATCGTTCTAAAACAGTAACACCAAGGAGCAATATAGATTTCAATAATTTAGGATTAGGAGCTATTAATATTAAAGGGGATGATCTATTATTTGAGAATGGAAAAATTAGTGCAAAGATCGATCATATTTCCCTGCGTGAAAGATCGGGCTTTGAAGTAGAAAAATTGAGTGCTGAGTTAGAGCTTAGCGATGAAGTAGTAAAATTGAAGAATCTATTAGTTAAGACACCCAATACACTGCTAAAGGATGATTTAGAATTGAGTTATGATAGCTTTGATTCATTTAATCGAATAGTAGAGGATGTTCGAATTAAAGCTAAATTAAAGGAGAGTAAAATATTATTAAAGGATCTCGCTTATTTTATACCTGAGAAAAGTGCCAAGCAGATTGCCAAGTTTTTGCCATTAGATGAACCAATAAAATTAAATGGAAATATTAGCGGCACCATCGCCGATTTTAGAGGTACTAAGCTTGCAATCGATATAGGCTCCAGAACCCATTTTGCAGGTAATGTGAAGATGAAAGGCCTTCCTGATTTTTCCAATACATTTATAGATCTGAAGGTTACTGAAATAGTCACAACAATGAGTGATTTGCAGCGCATAATGAGTGGTGTAAAACTGCCAAAAGAAGCGATGCAATTAGGAGACGTTAGTATCGTGGGGAATTTCACTGGATTTGCGAATGACTTCGTAGCTGATGGCATTTTGGAATCTTCATTAGGTGTGGTAAGATCAGACCTAAATATGAAGTCTAAAGGAGTTCCGAGATATTCAGGAGATTTAAGCCTTTCTCAATTTGATGTAGGCAAGCTACTTTCTAATGACAAGCTTGGCAAGGCCGATTTAGAACTGAAGGTAAATGGAAAGGGTCTTACAATAAAAGATTTGGATGCTAAGATTGATGGTCATATAAACTCTTTATATGTCAATGGATACAACTATCAAAATGTAGTATTAGATGGCCGATTTGATAGCAAGTTGTTTGAGGGAAAGGTCATATCGGAAGACCCCAATTTGGCATTAAATTTTGATGGTAAAATAGATTTGAATAATAAGATACCTAAGTACGAATTCAAGAGTAATATTATAAAAGCTGATTTGCAGGCACTTAAATTATTTAAAGAAAAAGTAACGGTCACTGCACTCGCTGAAATGCATATCAGTGGCAATGATATAGATAATTTATCAGGTCAGGCATTTCTCAAAAATGTGGTCTTTCAAAGAGGAGATAAGCAATATCCACTCGATAAGTTGAATCTCGATTCTAAGGTGTTTGATGATCATAGGGAATTAAAATTAGTTGGTGATTTTGTAGAGGCGAATTTTACTGGTCAATTTAGTTTTAAGGAACTCCCCGCTGCATTCAACGAATTCTTGAGCATCTATTTTCCTTATAATTTTGTTAAGCCTGAAAAGACAGCACCAGTAGATTTTGAGTTCGATATTGATGTAAAAGATCCTATACGATTCACTGAGTTATTTTTACCTGAGTTACAATCACTCAGTTCAGCTAAGGCAAAGGGTAGATTTAACAATGTAAACAAAATATTTTCTGCCTATCTCGATATACCTTCTGCTAATATTAGTCAGGTGCAATTAGACACGATAAAGTTTACTGCCGAAGCCGAAAGTGACAGAATATCTTATACAGGTACAGTGGGTAATATAAAGCCGAATAAAACACTCTCTATCCCTGAAGTAAAATTGGATGGTTTTATTTCAGACTATAAGATAAATTACAACTTGTCAGCAGGCCGTGAGATAGATAAAAACCGTTTAAAATCTAATGGGGCTTTGAGTGTAATTAAAGACACTTTGATTCTTGACCTCAAAAAACTTGACTTAGTAGTTAGTGATCTATTGTGGACAGCTAATGCTGGAAAAATAACCTACCTGAATAAACAGTATTATTCTATTGATGAAATTGTATTGCAGCACGAGGATCAATTTATTAAAGTATTTAGCCATTTAAATGACAATAAGGGAGGCCCGGTATATCTTGAAGTGAGTGATTTGGAGTTGAAGGAGCTTACAAGCTTGCTTGGCAAGGAGCAAAATTTTATGTCAGGGGTGATAAATTCTAAAATCACTATTGACAAGCCATTAGAGAGCCCAGTAATAACTGGAAAGTCAAGGCTCGATGCTTTTTATCTTATGAAAAAAGAAATAGGTGATATATACATCAATGCCGATCTCGATCAGTCAGGAAAAAAGGTTTTATTAACGGGCAAGGTAGCGGGCTTGCGCAATCAAGCTGATATTGATGGTTACTATATCTTTGATAAAAATAAGCAAGTACTAATCAAAAATCAGTTGTCAAATGTAAATCTCGATGTTAAGATACACAAGTTTGCCCTCGATTTTTTGGAAGCTCTATTAGGGGAATCTAATATCTCGGCTACTGATGGCGATGCCTATGGCAATCTCCATTTATATGGCAAGATAAATGCGCCACGTATGGATGCAAAATTGTCAGTTGATCGTGCTACAACTACTTTTAATATGCTCAATGATCAGTTTATTCTCAACAATCAAAAAATTGAAATAAGGGATAATCGCATCATACTCGATGGCTTGGTCTTAGAAGATAAGTTGGGGAATAAGGCCTTTGCAAAAGGAACACTTAATCTCAATGATTTTAAATCGCTTTATGTTGATGCACAGATAGACAGTCCAAATTTTTTATTTATGGACACCGAAGATCGCATATCCGATTCATTCTATGGACGTGCGATGGGGCAAGGTAGTATCATGTTCAATGGTCCATTGAACAATGTATATATTTATGTGTATGCAGTAACAGGTCCTACTACACATATCAGATTGCCTTTAGGGGAGCAAGCAGGATTTACAAAGAAGAATGAAATATATACATTTGTAAAGAAAACCAATACCGATCTTCAAGCAGATGTGGAAAAGAAAAAGTCTAGCACCAAGCTGCGATTAGAAATGGATATAGAGATGACTCCCGATGCCAAGATGGAACTTATATTCGATGATGCTGCAGGAGATAAAATCGAAAGCTGGGGGTCGGGAAATGTGAATATCAATTATTCCACTGAAGGACTTTTTGATATGTATGGTGAGTATGTAATCGATCATGGTCAGTATTTATTTACATTTCAGAGTATCAGCAATAAGCCATTTGCGGTCAATAAAGGCGGAACCATAAGATTTGCTGGTGATCCCTATAAAGCCTTGCTAGATCTTACTGCTATATACAAGACTAAATGTGCGGGTGTTACCCTACTGGGCTCTAGTGATACAGGGGACAATAGCATGAATCAAAAATTCGATACGGAAATCTATATGATCATCACTGATGAGCTTGCATCACCTACCATAGAATTTAAAATTAACTTGCCAGAAAAATCAGCTGTGCCTGATGAAGTAGAAAGAATCTTAGAGGGAATTAATAGTGATGTAGATAAGAATGAATTGAACCGCCAAGTGTTTGCATTGCTTGTGATGGGTTCATTTTTCCCCATTACATCGGATGCGCTATTAGGTGGTAGTGGCGCTTCATTTGTAGCTAATAATATCAGTGAATTATTGTCTTCTCAGTTTAGTAGATTGCTGAATGAAACACTATCTGAGTTTATGCCTAATAGTAGTTTTCAAGTGAACTGGAATGTGTATGAGCAGCAAGCCACTGATGCGACGCAAAGTTTATCGCGCAATGAGATAGAGCTCGTATATACACAGCGATTTAACAATGATCGCATAACAATTGATGTGGGTGGAAATGTGGATGTGGGAAAGAACGAGACCAACTTACAAGAGAATAGCATTGCGATGGCAGGCGATTTTATCTTTCAATATAAAATTACTGAAGATGGCAGGTATCGCCTGAAAATTTTTAATAAATATGATGAAGATTTTATTCAAGGACGATACTATAAAGCGGGTGTATCTATTTTCATCAACGAAGATTTTAATAATATAAAAGAGTTGAGAGAACGTCAAAAATTTAGAAGAGAACTCAGACGATCAAAAAAAAATAATCGGAAAGGAAAAGACTAAGGTTTGACTTTTTGAAATAAGGTTTCTATGTCAAACTATGTATTGTATCATGGTCTTGTTCACGAACTCAAAATTTGAATTTTATGGCGATGCCTTACAGGCCCGGGCTGCTCCAGGCTACACTGCGTTTCGGTCTTATTCACTGACTCCTTATTTATCTCTATATATAATCCGCTGTTTATAACAACTCAGTTTACCTAACACATTGGTAATGGGAGTCAGTGAATAAGACTAAACCATTGCGCATCCCTATCGCGAATACAACTTGAAGTAGCATTATGTAAGAGACGACATTTCTTATTTATTATGCAAATTTTTTTACTGAAACGCAAAAATATTTCTGCGTTGCCTTTGCACTTTGAATCTCTAGTATCTTTTATAATTAAAGGGTTCTGAGTTATAGGGTAAGCCTTAGTTATACAAAAAAATTATAGGATTTGAGTTTAATATGATGCTTAATTTATTGTAAGTTTCGTGAAAACCAATACATTTGTGAAGCTACTTAGTAGTTTCATATAAAGTGAACAAATAAATAACTGCCTTTTTTTATTCTGATATTGGAAAGCTAATATCCAAATCGAATTTTTATAAATTAAAGCAAGTTTTTTAATAAAAATAAAATATGATTTCAAAAAAAATGAAATATGCCCTAAAAGCCTTGATTGAAATAACAAATTGCGAGGCTGGGCAAATTAGTGCTGGTCAAATAGCTGAAAAAGCAAATGTGCCTATTAAATTTTTGGAACAGATAATGACAGAATTGCGAAAAGGTCGCATTGTGGGAAGTAAAAAAGGAAGCTTTGGAGGATATTATTTATTAAAATCACCAAATACAATAAACCTTGCAGATATATATAGGTTAATAGATGGACCTATTGCGTGGGTATCTTGCGCCTCACCCAATTTTTATGAACCATGTGATGATTGCCCTATACAAGAATCTTGCAATATACATCACGCATTAGTTTACATCAGGATTGAAACTTTAAAAGTATTGCAAGTAATTACAATGGAAGACCTAGCTAAGGGAAAATATAATCAATTGGCGGATTTAGGAAAAATCTAAGGGAGTGGTTTTTTTTGGGGCAGTTAATTTTTTTTCATTGATTATCAATTAGTTATAGATATTTATTTAAAAATATCTCCAAAGTGAAAAGATTAATTATTATTACATACTAAATACATAGGAATAGTATGAAATAAATTTATATATTTGCCTCATTAATTTTAGAAATCAATTAATGATGGTGAGAAAATTACTTATGGTGCTTATAATTTTGCTTATAAGGTTAGAATTAAATGCACAAAAATCCATTACAACCCAAAGTCTTATTTGGTATGGCTATTTTCAGACAATTCAGTTTAGTTCAAATTATTATTGGCAATCTGAAATACAAGAGAGACATTTCATAAACCCAATTGAACAGCATCAATTGATGATAAGGGGTCATTTACACAAGTTATTGGGCAATTCAGGGTGGGAGACATCGGCCGGTATGTGCATTTTTTTGCAAAGCCCCAACGACCCAATTTCACCAAATAGATTAATCACACCAGAGCTTAGGCCTCATATTGAGTTCGCGAACAAACAAAAATTGAATCATATTTCACTTGACCATCGATATAGAATGGAAGGTCGTTTTTTTCATAATACAAATATGGATAAAACAGAGTTAGAGGAAGGTTTTGGCTTTGGCAACTACAGATTTCGCTATCGATTACAAGCAACAATTCCAATTCTGAAAATTGATAGTAAGCGCTCATTAAGATTGAAAGTCAGTGACGAAATTCATATTAATCTTGGTAGTAAAATTATTAAAAACGTATTTGAACAAAACAGAATATATGGAGGAATTAGCATTGATTTGCTGTCTAATTTAGCATTAGATTTAGGGTACTTAAATTGGTTTCAACAGCGTTCTTCTGGCGATTTCTATAATCGAAATATTTTTAGAATTACAGTATTTCACAAAATAAAACTTTAGTTGATCAATGAATTTAGAAAAAATGGATCATGGCGATGCCAATCAATCAACAGCAATAGCCATATGGAAAAATAATCTGTGGTATTTAGTACCTATACTTATGTTATTAGGATTGGTGCTAAGCTTGGTATATAATTATTACCATATAATTACCTATGAAAATTTTATACATAACTTGAATTATGAATTTTTTATATTTTTATTTATTGGGGTATTTGCGCAATTAGTTGATGGCACTTTGGGAATGGGATATGGGACCACTTCAACTTCATTTTTACTTACTTTTGGAGTCAGTCCTGCAACGAGTAGTATGGCTGTTCATGTGGCAGAAATGTTTACAACTGGAGCCTCGGCCATCTCCCATCATAAATTCAAGAATATAGATAAAAAGCTTGTTTATAATTTAATAATTCCTGGATTAGTTGGTTCCGTATTGGGGGCATATTTACTTTCAGATGTAATAGATGGCAAAGTTATTAAACCTTATATTGCTTTTTATATGCTCATACTAGCGATCCTAATAGTGATAAAGGGTCTGCGCAGAAAAAATATTGTAAAGAACACGAACAAGGGTCAATTGAACTTATTGGCTTTATTTGGTGGCTTTATGGATTCTATTGGAGGTGGAGGATGGGGCCCTATAGTTACTTCAACGCTAATGGGTCGTGGCGGCGATCCTCGTTACATCATAGGGTCAGTAAATACAGCTGAATTTGCTGTTGCATTTGCTAGTGGTGTCACTTTTATTTTATTTGATGGTATTATGGGCTGGCAAGTGATTGTTGGGTTAATTGTTGGAGGGATTGTAGCTGCTCCAATAAGTGCATATTTAGTCAATAAAATTCCTAGAAAACCTATTACCCTACTTGTAGGAGT
Organism: uncultured Chitinophagales bacterium; assembly: GCA_964480615.1. Classification (GTDB taxonomy): domain Bacteria; phylum Bacteroidota; class Bacteroidia; order Chitinophagales; family UBA2359; genus CAYZQX01. Next base: position 8,908 of record CAYZQX010000069.1, read on the forward strand.
TCTACTAATTTTACTTAGCTTAAGAACCTTATATCAAATTTTCTTTAAGTAACGAGTGGGTAAGAAGTAATACAATTAGTTAATGTAACTTTAGCTATTATTTTATGGCTTCTTAAAATTGTTGTAATAATGGTTAAGCACCCTACCTATATTTATTAATAGGCCATTGAAATTATGTATGTTTATTTCAGCTCATTTCACTGATGTAAAATGGATAATTGACTCGTAGGCTAGTACAATCGTCATTCTATGAATGAAGTTTTGTTGTATTGAAAAATAAAAAAATTCATGAAATACAAAGTTATAGTCGAATACATTAATATACCAGTGCCTTCTTTAGCTTCATTAGTGCGTATAGTAGTTCTTCAATATTAGCTAACGGGATCATATTAGCACCATCACTCAATGCCTGTTTGGGATTGGGATGAGTTTCGATAAACAGACCCTCAGCTCCCACAGCTATTGCTGCCTTGGCCATTGTGCTAATATATTGTGGTGTACCACCCGTGACTCCCATGCTTTGATTTGGTTGTTGAATGCTGTGTGTGCAATCCATAATTACAGGAACTCCAAAACTTTGCATAATGGGAATACTCCTAAAGTCAACTATTAAGTCTTGATACCCAAAACTATTACCGCGTTCAGTTGCCATCACATTATTATTGCCACTGTCTCGTACTTTTTGTATTGCAAATTCCATTGCTTGGGGTGAAAGAAATTGTCCCTTTTTTATATTAACCCACTTGCTCGTATGTGCTGCTGCTACAAGCAGTTCTGTTTGCCTACACAGGAATGCTGGTATCTGAATCACATCCACAATATCCTTTACTAGTTCACATTCAGCAGGACTGTGGACATCCGTGAGTATGGGGATATCGTATTTTTTTTTCAGTTTTTCAAGGTAGGAAATAGCCAGTTCTTCACTCAGACCTGTGAATGAATTGAGATTGGTTCTATTGGCTTTTTTATAGGATGCCTTGAATATATAAGGGATACCGAGCTGATTAGTGAGCGCAATCATTTTTTCAGCTACCATTTCTAGAAGCTCATAATTTTCAACCACACAAGGACCTGCAATTAATACAAAGCTATTTTTTTCTAAAAAACTGGATTTGATATCGATCATACTATTATTTTATAAGAAGGTTTGTTTGTTAATTATCAAATAAATGTTGCTGAATAAAGGGTTTAGAATTGTTTTCACTGCTTGCTATTCTGGTTGCGAACTATTCTGCTTTATAAGGGAGGTAAAAAAATTGAAAAGCCATCAAGAATATTATCCTATTGCCATTAACAGTAAGACATAATCAGCTCAATAGCTACTCAGCAAATACACTAATGGGGCTATAATTGATTATACATTCTTATTCAAAATCATTCATCATTACAATTATCCACCCGAGGGATTTTGTTCAATCAATAGTGGATGATAATGCACCTTCAGCTGGAAATTAATCAATTAAAAAAATCAAAATTACAACATTAATCTATACTACTGCTATATTTAATACATTTTATCAGAGGACTATCATAGCCGATCATTAATACCGATTGAGGATCACTTACTGAAACCGAGGATGATATTTAGATAATACTTCCTTTAGGTAAGTAGTACTCACGTGGCTATATATTTCAGTGGTGGTGATGCTGCTATGCCCTAGCATATCTTGAATAACACGGAGGTCAGCACCTCGTTCATATAAGTGTGTAGCAAAGCTGTGACGAAAGGTGTGCGGCGAGACATCTCTAACCACGCCTGCCTTGTGTGCCAGATCTTTTATAATGTAGAACACCATTACCCTGCTTAAATTTTTGCCCCGTCTATTGAGATATACTATGTCTTCAAATCCTTTTTGTATAGGGTTGGTACGCCGCACCGTATCAAAATACAATTGATTGTACTTGATGGCTGATTGATTAATAGGTACTAGCCTTTCTTTATCACCCTTGCCTATAACCTTAATGAGCTCAAGGTGAAAGTATAAGTTTGAAAATTTGAGATTAACTAGTTCGCTCACTCTAAGCCCACAGCCATATAGAGTTTCCAATATAGCTCTATTTCTATGACCTTCAGGCAGGGAGTAGTCTATAACGGCCATCATCTTGTCAATCTCATCAAGGGACAATACTTCAGGCAATTTTTTTGCCAGCTTAGGGAGCTCGATGAGTTCAGCGGGATTAGTTGTAACAAGTTGTTCCAACATCATGAATTTGTAAAAAGATCGTATGCCCGATATAATCCTCGCTTGTGAGCGTGCATTCAGACCTATTTCGCTAAGCATTGTCAAAAAATCGGTTAAATCGGATGTTCGCAACCTGGTAATATCTAAATTTTGATCCGGTAATAGACAAAATTCGATTAATTTTCCAGCATCATTCAAATAAGCATTAATTGAATTAGATGATAGTCCTTTCTCTAACAATAGAAAAGCTTTGTAACTCTTAATCAATGCTTCGGAATTCATTTTGTAATTTTACCCTACAAATGTAAATGACAATTTTAATAATCAACGGACCAAATTTGAATTTATTGGGAAAGCGTGAGCCGCATATCTATGGTGATCAGAGTTTCGATGCTTATTTCGAGAAGCTACAAGGCGAATTCAGTGATACTACATTGGAATACAAGCAATCGAATATAGAGGGTGAGCTAATCAACTACCTACAGTCGCTAAAAGGGATTGATGGTGTGATTCTTAATGCAGGAGGCTATACACATACTTCAGTGGCACTCGCCGATGCAATTGCCACAGTGAATGTCCCAGTAATCGAAGTGCACATAAGCAATCCTGCTGCTCGTGAGCCCTATCGTCATACATCCTTGATGGCGCGCTATGTAAAAGGCAGTATAGCGGGGTTTGGGCTTGAATCCTACAAACTCGCTATTATAAGTTTGCTAAACTTAAAAATTTAAAGTATTTTGAAAATAAGTAAAATAAATTGTTTATTCGTTATGAGGTATTTTTTGGCAATTATGCTGCTCTTATTAACGCTTTATAGCTGTAGGCAAGCACCCAAAAAAGAGGTAGAAAGCCCTGTGGAAAAAGAGAAAGTGAATGTCATGGAGTTAGAAGCTAACAAGATGAAAGTAGAGCTTCAAGAGATATGGCGATTGACACAAAAAAACAATATGATATTGACTGATTCAATCGAAGCTAATTTTGGTGCTGGATCGCAAGAGGCATTTGCTTTTTGGAAAAAATTGAAGCAGATTGATTCTTTGAATTTTTTGAAAGTTGAAAATATAATTGCGCAAAATGGCTGGCCAAAAATTAGTGTAGTGGGTAGGGAAGCTGCTGCCATTACACAGCAGATCATTTTGAAGCAGGGTGCTAAAGGAATGGAAAAATATTTACCATTGCTCAAGGATGCTTATATGCAGAAGGAAGCCGATGGATTGTGGGTGGCAGAATGGGAGGATAAAATATTAATGGAAAATAAATTGCCACAATTATATGGCACACAGGAGGAATGTGAATTCCTAGCTAATGGTGAACGAATATGTAAACCATATAAGATAGATGATATAGAGCAGCTCGATGAAAGAAGAAGAAATTTGGGATTGGAAAGCTTTGCGGAATTTGCCGATGCTAAAGGTTGGAAATACAATTAAATTATGCTTGAGAAATTAGAACTAATAGATTGGACAATTTTTTATTACATCAATAATGGGTGTTCCAATGCTTTTTTTAACCACATTATGCCAGTATTTCGCGATGCTTATACTTGGATGCCTATCTATTTGTTCATCGCTTTATTTGTATATATAAATTTTAAGAATAAGTTCTATCAATTTATGTTGCCCTTGTTAGCAGTGGTAGGTGCATCGGATTTTATAAGTGCTAGGATATTAAAGCCATTGTTTGCAAGAAGCAGGCCTTGTCAACTAGATGGCTGGTCTAACTGGATACACAACTTAGTACATTGTGGAACAGGCTACAGTTTTCCATCGAATCATGCTACTAATCATTTTGCCCTTTCTTTTTTTTTGATGGCTTTTATTCCCATTGAATATCGTATGGCAAAGTATCTATTATTTTTCTGGGCATTGGCCATTGGGTTTGGACAGATTTATGTAGGCCTGCATTTTCCTTTTGATGTGTTTGCAGGTGGAATATTAGGCGCTTGTGTAGGTGCTATTGGGGCAAGGATTACAAAGAAACATTTTTTTGCAGAATCTGTGCTTGTACCTTAGCCACTGGATAATGGATAACGGACACTGGGCACTAGACTTAGTCCAGTTCCTACAACAATCTTCAGTATCGTAAATCAATTATTAGACAATGGGGCATTTGACACTAAGCTTAGAGCAGTTGCTGAAACAAGCTTCAGTACCGTAAATCGGTAATCCTAAATCGCTTGTCGCGATAGGGATTGTAAGGGTTTGTACTGTGCTGGCTGGTTCCTAGTGCTAGTAGTGCATATAAATGTCTTATAACCAGCCAGCACAGTACCGGAGCGACA
>CAYZQX010000070.1:0-13255 GCA_964480615.1 uncultured Chitinophagales bacterium
GATCCCAATACCATACCAACGCCATGCGTGGATGATGGAGATCCTTGTAATGGCCAAGAAAATTGGGATGCTACTACTTGTATATGTGTACTTACGAATATCCCCGATCCCAGCACTTGTATCGATGACAATGATTGTAGCAATGGCCTAGAGATATGGGATGTCAATACTTGTACTTGTGTAACCGATCCCAATACCATACCAACGCCATGCGTGGATGATGGAGATCCTTGTAATGGCCAAGAAAATTGGGATGCTACTACTTGTATATGTGTACTTACGAATATCCCCGATCCCAGCACTTGTGTCGATGACAATGATTGTAGCAATGGCCTAGAGATATGGGATGTCAATACTTGTACTTGTGAAATTATTACAACGATTGATGGCTGTACGAATCCCACAGCACTCAACTATAATTCTGCTGCCACTTGCGATGATGGTACTTGTGAATTTACTTGTGCTGATCCTGGCAATTGCGATGATGATGACTGTCAAACTCAGGATAGTTTTAATCCTATTACTTGCTTGTGTGAATATGAAGTTATTCCATTGCCTAATTGTGATGACAATAATATGAGTACCATTGATGCTTATGATCAAGAGACTTGCGATTGCACGCATATCCACAGCTCAAAATTTGTGTATTTTCCTACTGCTTTCTCTCCTAATAATGATGGTCAAAATGATCACTATAAGCCACTCACCAATGGGGTGTTGCAACTTTCATTTTTTATATATGATCGCTGGGGTCAATTGGTATTTCAATCCAATGATCCAACAATTGGTTGGGATGGCAATTATCAACTCGAAGCGCAAGCCATAGGTGTATATGTTTTCTTTGCGATCGGCATATATGAGGATGGACAGACCATCGAACAAAAAGGATCAATCACACTCATCAGGTAGAGATCTAAACTAATTGGTTGCGAATTAGTGCACCTATGTCACCACGAATTAGGTATCATTCTGCGCAATAAATAGGAATCTAAATTTTAGATCTTTATGTGAAAATGCTTGGTAGATATTGATTGTTAAATTGATTTATTTCAAAAAAGTTTTTTTTAAATAATGGCGATGCCTAAAGGCCCGGGCTATTCAGGGCTGCGCTGACGCTCCGGTACTGGGCTGGCAGGTTATAGGACATTTGATTATCCGCTAGCAACACGAACCTGCCAGCCCAGTACAAACCCTTGCTATCCCTATCGCATTCTAACGATTCAAGATTTACGATTACCGATTTACGACATTTTAATTGGTTAGAGTAAAGGTGCTCTGTCTAGCTCTCACAATCTAGTGTCTAAGGTCTAGTTAAAGCAACTGCATTAAGTCTATTGTCTATTAATTGATTCACGATCATGCAGTTTGTGTCAGTAGCTACATAAAGTCTAGAGTCTAGCATCTAGCATCAAGTGTATAGTTATAGCAACTGCACAATGTCCATATTCTTTTGAAGAATTCACAATTTTGTATTTACAAAACTGATGTTGGTTATAGGAACTACATAAAGTCCAGCGTCGAGCATCTAGTGTCCAGAGTCTAATTATAGCGATAGCAGTGGATATCCTTTTAGGAGGCTATTGAATAGTAGTATCTATTATGCTTGTAAGATGTTTTATCGACAGTAAAAAATAAAATATTTGAAGCGCTAAAGCCTTCTAAAAGTTAGGAGATAAATCGAGCCACCAAATTAAATAATATTACAAAAACGGTGGCGATGATTCTGGCTCACCAAAAGAAAATAAAAAGCCAGAAATAGCCAGGGCCTGTAAGGCATCGTCAAAAATCCCTCTATTTTGATTTAAGGAAGAGGCACTTTTTTGGGTTGTGTTCTTGTGATAGAAATTATAAATAGCCTAGATCAGAATCAAAATATATTTTGAATAAATTCCATTTATATATTGTCTTTTGTGAATCTATTAGGACAGCCTTTTCGTATTTCACTCCCTGGTTTTATAAAATTCATAATGGGTTTAGGACATTTTAGATTATTTTTGTGCAAAGATTTGGACGTCCTATTGCCCTAAACTCATTAATTCGAGGATTTGGTCTGTCAATGCATGTATTTGCGTAGGGAATTTTAGGACAATAAGCAACCTAAGGCGTCTTTAGATCATCTTGATTTATATTTAGTTATGAAAAAATTACACTTTTTCGGGTTAGTTTTGTGTTTATTACTGTTAAAATATGACGGTAATGGGCAGGCTATCCGCACTTATTCTAATGAGTTTTTGTCCATCGGTGTGGGTGCAAGAGGCTTAGCGATGGGCAATAGTTTAGTTGCTTCGACCGACGATATTAGTTCTGCATACTGGAACCCTGCGGGTCTTACACGGTTAGTAAATCCCCAGGTAGGTTTAATGCACGCTGAGTGGTTTGCTGGGATAGCTGCTTATGACTATGCTGCTGTCGCGTTGCCAATTATGGATAATACCAGGACAGTTGGATTGAGTATTATTAGATTTGGTGTGGATAATATTCCAAATACGCTATTTGTATTAGAACCCGATGGCAGTGTAAATTATGACAATATTTCAACTTTTTCAGCAGCTGATTATGCCGCATTGTTTTCTTATTCACAGAGTATTAAAAAATTGAGGGTTGGTGCAAATCTAAAATTAGTACATCGCCGCGTAGGAAAATTTGCAACTAGTTGGGGTATGGGTATCGATTTAGGCCTTCAATATGTCACTCCTAAAGGATTGCGTTTAGGTGCAAATATCAAAAACTTAACCACAACTATCAATGCTTGGTCTTATGAGTTTACCGAGGAGGAGCAAGCAGCACTTGCACTAACAGATAATGTGATACCAAAAAATTCTGTGGAGCTAACTGGTCAGCATTTAGTGCTAGGTGTAGGCCAACAAATAAAGATGGGCAAGAAAATGTCTTTATTAGCAGAGCTAGATGCCGATATTACATTCGATGGAGAGCGCAATACATTGTTGCATACCAATCCAGTGAGTGTAGATCCACACTTAGGATTGGAACTGTCGTATGATAAAATAGTTTATGTAAGGGCTGGTATTAATAATATTCAGCGTGTGCGTTCCAATGACAATTTCGATAAGCAGGTGCTCACTTTACAGCCTAGTGCAGGTATAGGTATCAATATAAAAGAGAAAGCGGTGATTGATTATGCGCTTACGGGCCTCTCCAAAATAAGTGCAGGAATATACTCACATGTTATCTCCCTAAAAATTAATATAACGAAAAAAGCTAAGGCAGAATAATATGAAAAATTTGATTGGTTTTTTTATATGCTTAGTGTTAGCATCTTCACAATTTATTGCAGCACAGGTATATCGCAATGAATGGATTGATTATTCTAAGAATTACTATAAAATAAAAGTATTTAGAGATGGGTTAGTTAAGATTCCAGCAAGCACATTGACAAGCGCAGGCCTTCCTACCGATGCATCAGGGTATAAGATTTTCAAATATGGTGAGGAAATACCCTTACACATATCTACTAATAACGCGCTTACCAGTAATGATTGGATTGAGTTTGTAGGAAAAAAGAATGATAGCAGTTTTGATCAACAACTATATGATGATCCTGGTTATGTGACCATTCCAGAATTAAGCCTATTCTCGGATACTGCAAGCTATTTTTTGATATGGGATAATGCTACACCTAGTAAACGTTTTAGTACGATTGTCAATGACCTGTCTGCAACCCCAGCGCCTGAAGATTTTTTCACCCATACTGCAAAGACTTTATACAATCAAACATTTAATCAAGGTGTACCATTTCGTACCCTTGGCGGTGTCAATAACTATTATTCTAATTTTGAGGAAGCTGAAGGCTGGTCGAGTACAATTATTCCTTTCGATAATTCAGCGCCACTGACCACTTCTTTTTACGTTCAAACCCCTTATGTGTATTCCAGTGCCAATATGGAGGCAATAGTGGATATGGGTATAATAGGCAAGTCAAATGACTTATGGAATATTCCTGATCATCATCACAAGATCATGGTGGGCAATGAGTTATTTGTGGAGGACACATTCGAAGGGTATGATATGGTTAAGTACAATTTTAATGTCCCCCTATCCAATATTGGCACCTCATCTTTTGTTGATAATACGGAGGTGAAGATAGAAGTTATAAATGATATCGTGCAATCTAATTTCTTTCAAAAATTTGCAGTAACTGCCCTTAGAGTAACCTATCCGAGACAATTCAATTTTGACAATCAAAGAAGCTTTGCTTTTACATTAGATAATAATGAAAATAAGTATTTAGAAATTAACAATTTTAATGGCGGTAATACGCCTGTATTGTACGACCTAACCAATAATTTGCGATTAGTGCCTGAGCTGCTCAATGGAGTATATCGTATATATTTGCCAATGGCAGGTGTTAGCCCCAAGAGAGAATATTTGCTGACGAATACAACTTCTGGACTATCCGTAATTACAGTTGATGCATTGTCACCAAAACAATATACCGATTTTTCTAATCCCGATTTAGCAGGTGACTATATCATCATCTCGCACCCTCAATTACATATGGGAGATGTTGACCAAGTTGAGCGATACGCCGATTATCGTTCTTCAGCGGATGGTGGAGCTTACAATGTCTTAGTGGTTGACATTGAAGAATTGTATGATCAGTTCGCTTATGGTATCCCTAAGCATCCATTGGCCATTCAAAATTTTTCTAATTATATCGTTAAGCAATTCAATCAGGGAATATGGGCTCATAAACCTGATCAGATGCTCTTGCTTGGAAGGTCTTTTGTCTATGATAAATGTTTGTATGATAATTATTCTTACAATAAATGTTTTATCCCTACCTATGGCAATCGCGGGTCCGATAATATGTTGTCGGTGGCTCATAAGGACAGTTTTTTAAGTCAGTTAGCAACAGGTAGGATCAGTGCAGAAACACCACAAAATATCAGCGATTATTTGGATAAGGTCATAACTTATGAACAGGTACAAAGGGAACTGGATGTTTGCGACCCATCTAGTTTATGGCGCAAGAATTTTATTCATATAGGTGGTGGTAAGACGCAGACGGAAGTGGATACTTTTTTAGTCTATCTCAATGACTATAAAAAGACAGTTGAAGATACCTTTATAGGTGCTAAGGTACTAAGAACCTATAACCCACAAATTAATTTCAATGATATACAACCTGTACCTGATGACATCTCTGATGTGATTAATGAAGGCCTTAATTGTATAACTTATATAGGCCACTCAAACGTGGATTATTGGGCAGTAGATCTTAGAGCACCATCTTACTATGAGAATGAAGGGAAATACCCTTTTATCTATAGCAATTCTTGTTTTGTAGGAAATATACATGATGAAATTTCGCCTACACACGAAGTAATGGCAATAGAATATGCCTTAGCGCCTGAAAAAGGTAGTATAGGATTTTTGGCTACAGTGGGATTTGGGTTTCCACTTTATTTAGATGTGTTTTCCAGTCAGTTTTATCATAATTTTTCTGATCTCGCTTATGGTCAAACGATTGGTAAGTGTATAAGAAAAACAATTAATGATATATATTATTATCCATATACTAATGGCAATAATTATGTGGATGGAATAAAGATAACTTCTCAAGAATTTACGCTTGAGGGTGATCCTGCTATTCGCTTATATAATTTTGATAAACCAGAGTATATTGTGGAAGATCAGGGTATAACATTTAACCCGCCTGTAGTTTCAGCAGCTGATGCTAGTTTTCAACTAAGAGCTATTGTTACCAATACAGGAAGAGCAACGAATAAGCCTTTTAAAGTAAAAGTATCAAGACATCTTCCTGATGGGACAACTGAGATCGTTTTTGACCAATACCTTCCTTCGACTAAATACCGCGATACCTTGAGTTTTACTGTTCCGAATACCAATATTGAATCTTTTGGAGTAACAACGTTTGAAGTGGCGATTAATGATGGTGATGCGATCGTAGAAACCTGTACTGATAATAACACGGCAACCAAATCAATATTGATCTTGCCCACGAATGCAATACCTATTTTCCCTTGTGATTATGCGATAGTGAATACTGCGCCTGTGACTCTTAGAGCCAGCAGTGCATCCCCATTGTTGCCAGATTATCAATACGTATTTCAAATTGATACAACCTTCCAATTTAATAGTACTGTGCTTAAACAAGCAGTTGTAACTTCTAAAGGAGGAGTTATAGAATGGTTAGCTTCTGATGTGAATTATGAGCAGGATAGGGTATATTATTGGAGAATAAGCAGGGTTCCATTAGGGGGAGAGGAATACGATTGGGAATCGGCAAGCTTTATATATCGAAATGGTGATTTAGATGGCTGGAATCAGTCGCATTATTATCAATTCAAACGTAATAATTATTTAGAGGGAATGAATATTAATGACTTTACAAGGCATTTTGAATTCGGCCCTACACCTAATAATGTTACTTGTCAAAATGGCTATCCACCTACAGCCTTAGGCTGGAACGATATTCGGTATTATTTGAATGGTTTTCAGATGGCTAACAATTCTTGCCTAAGAGGTCCTAATTGTTTTGGAGGGTATTTCTTCGCAGTATTTAAGCCCAAATCGGAGCTTGAGGTTTTTCAGAGTGAAAGAGCAAGTCCTCTTACAGTAACGAATACCTGTGATGAGTTTGGGGTCCTTGGCAATATACACTGCTCCAGTCAACCATTGGTAAACGGATTTGAATACTTTACTGGCAGTGCGAGCGATTTTCAAAAGGTATCCATGTTTCTTGATTCCATCCCAACAGGCTGGTATATACTCATGTATAGCATAGAGAATCATCGAAGTGAGCCTAATCCTGAATATGCGCCTTATCAACAAGAGGTGATGGATAAGTTTGCTTCACTAGGGTTTCCTGAGCTCAGCACCATTGAGAATGATAAACCTTTTATTTGTTTCTTTAGAAAAGGGGATTTATCCTATCCCAAGGAGTTATTAGTAGCGGAAACCAGTTCTGACATATTATTTTTAGATAAATCAGTGGAAGGAAGGAATTACCATGGAAAATTTGATTCGCCAATCTTGGGTCCTGCGAAAAGTTGGCAGTCGTTAAAATGGGATTTTGAATCTTTAGATGGTGTGGTTGGAGATGATGCAATTAGTGTTGATATAATCGGCGTTGATCAAAATTATCAAGAGACATTTATCGCTAATACTGGATCCATACAGGATTATAATTTATTGAGTATTAGTGCCACTCAGTACCCCTATCTAAGGCTCAAAGCTGTACTTTCTGATACTACAAATTTTACTCCCGCACAGCTCAAATATTGGAGAGTGTATTTTGAAAAGGCACCTGAATTTGCATTGGATCAAAATCGCTATTTCCAATTTTTTAATGACACCTTGTTTCAAGGGGAGCTAGGACATTTTGGAATGGGAATTACCAATGCTTCGCCGCTTTCAACACCTGATCTGTATTTGAATGCTAGTATTACCAATCAACAAGGATTGAATATTGAATTAAATACACCTCCTATATCGGGCTTTCAGCCTTTCCAGAGTGTGCATTATGATTTGAATATCCCTACTGAGAATTTGACTGGTGGTGATTATTATTTCAACTTCACACTGAATCCAAATAGGCAACAATTAGAGAAACAACAATTCAATAATTCGCTGTTTATTCCATTTACAGTTATTGGCGATCAAATCAACCCTATAATTGATGTTACTTTCGATGGTGAACATATAGTAAGTGGTGATATAGTTTCGGCACAACCCGAGATCCTTATTAAGATAAAAGATGAAAACTTATATGTACCACTTAGTGATCCAAGTGATTGCAAGGTTATGCTGATTCATGAGAGTGGGCAGGAAATAGAACTTGAGGTTAATAGCTCCAATTTTACTCCAGCTGCCACCAATTTATTGCCTGATAAGAATGAAGCAAAAATTGTATTGACTCCTCAAAATCTAGCTGATGGATTCTATGACCTAAAGGTGAGTGCTAAAGATATGGCTGGTAACTTTAGCTCAGGTAATGATTTTTATACCCGTTTTGAAATCATTAATAAGCCTATGATTTCGAATGCAGTGAATTATCCCAATCCATTTACAACTGCTACAAGATTTATCTTCACCTTAACTGGAAGTGAAGTTCCAGAGGATTTGCGTATTTCGATTTTCAATATCAGCGGCAAAGTGGTAAGAGAGATATCTAAAGCGGAACTAGGTGAACTACGTATCGGTCGTAATCTAAGTGAATTCGTTTGGGATGGAAGAGATATGTATGGCAATGAGCTCGCTAATGGGGTCTATCTCTATACTGTGAAAGCCGCCAATAATGGCAAGGAACTGGAATTATATTCTTCCGATCGCACCTCTAAAGTTGATGAGATTTACAATTCCAATTCAGGACTTATGAACTTTAAAAGTCATGGTATAGGCAAAATGTATAAGATGAAATAAGAGGTTTTATTGCGCTTACTCATTTTTATCGGCCTATTCCCTTATTTTGAAATGTCAATTGTAATAAAAAACCTAATCGTTCTACATGAATTCGAGTAGTAATAGATTTTACCTATATAATAATTTTATAATAGTCGCTCTATTAGCGGCTATTTCTTTTTTACCACTAATTACGTTTGCTCAATCGTATAACAATGAATGGATTAACCATGATCTCCCTTATTATAAGATTAAAGTAGCAGCTGATGGTAGATATCGGATTCCCTATGAACTCTTAGCGAGCAATGGTTTGCCCTTAGAAGCCCAAAATTTCGCTTTGTTTAGGATGGGTGAAGAAGTGCCACTTTATATAACTACTACTGGCTCACTAGGTAGTGGCGACTATATTGAATTTGTAGGCAAAAAAAATGATGGTGCATTTGATACACAATTGTATAAGTTTAGTAGCTGGCAACCAAGTAAGCTAAATAGCCTTTTTACCGATACTATGGTCTATTTCCTTGTATCAGACCCACAGGCCGAAAACCTGCGCTATGAAACGGTGCAAAATGATTTATCTAACTTGCCACAAGAGCAGTTGTATCATCAATATACCGCAGCAAAATCATTTGTTCAAATCTTTAATCAAGGAGAACCGACCTCGGGATTTACGGATGTGAATTCTTATTTTGCTGATTTTGAGAAAGGAGAAGGGTTTGTTGGTTCTTTGTTTCCTAATTCAGATGGTTCTATTCTGAGTACAAATTTCATAATGAATACACCCAGTCTATATACAGCCAATCCACTAGATAGTGCTACAGTAAAAGTAAGAGTATTGGGTAGGTCAAATGATATTGAGCTTTTTAATGATCATCACGTACAAGTGAAAATTGGCAATACAGTTTTTGTCGATGATATATTTGAAGCTTATAGTATTAGAGATTATGAGTTTAAAATACCTATTAGTCTAATGGGTACAACTACTACGGTTAATGTTGGGGTCGTTGATGACTTAGAATTACAAACAGGTTTTATTGAGCGCAATTCTATTTCTGAAATATCAATTACTTATCCCCGTTCATACGATTATAGTACAAGCAATCAAGGAAACATATCGTTTGATGATCCAGCCGACAAGTTTTTCACCATTCATCCACTGACCACAAGTGCTACTATAACATTTTATGATATAGAAGAGCGCAAAAGAATGGTGGTCGATGTTAGTAATAACACATCCCTACCGATACACTTGCCAAGTCTTAATCTAAGTTCATTGCCAAGGACAATAGATTTTTATACAGCCAGCGATTTATTTCTTGTGAATCAATTAGAAGAGCGCATATATACTAACTACAATGATCCTAGCAAAGCAGGTAACTATACAATTATCTATCACCCCACATTGAGGACTGGTGCCATCGATCAAGTAATGCGTTACAAAGATTATAGAGCCTCGATAGCTGGTGGTAGTTATGTCGTAAATCTTGCGGATATCAATGAATTGTATGATCAGTTTGGTTATGGAATTAAGCAGAGTCCTATAGGTATTCAGGCTTTCTTTAATTATTTAATTGACATTGCTAATGATCAAAATTTTCCAGTTAAACCTGATTTGGCAATCCTGCTAGGTAAATCAATATCCTATAATTATACTTTTAACAACCCATTGTATTTTAATCAAAATCTTATTCCTACATTCGGGCATCGGGGATCTGATAACATGCTTACCGCAAGAAATGGGCTGACTTATTATCCGCAACTCGCAATAGGTCGAATAAGCGCTTCTAGCCCTGATGAAATACGCAAGTATTTGGATAAGGTGATTGATTATGAAAATTGGCAGCGACCTGACTTGCCATGTACAAAGCAAGATAGATTGTGGATGAAAAACATCGTCCATCTAGGTGGGGGAAATAATAGCTCTGAAGCAGAAGATTTCACCAACTATCTCAATAATTATAAGCTAATTGCAGAAGATAGTTTAATGGGAGCAAAAGTGTTAGCTACTTATGTAAAAGCTACTGAAGATATAATTCCTGCCCCTGATGAATTGACACAAGCGATTAATAATGGCCTTTCTGTTGTAACATTTATTGGCCATAGCAATGCGCAAATTTGGAGCTATGATCTACAATCGCCTGAGATTTATGCCAATGATACGAAGTATCCATTTTTCATGTCTAACTCCTGCTTTGTAGGCAATATTCATTATACTGATTCTAATGTAATGGCCCTTAACTTTGTGCTTGCCGAAGATAAAGGGGCAATCGCTTTTCTCGCTACAGTAGGTTTTGGATTTCCTTATTTCTTAAATTTGTTTTGCAATGAATTGTACAATAATTTTGCGAAAGAAATGTATGGTCAGCCATTGGGAAGATGTATAAAGCAATCCATTCAAAATATATATTCCGTAACGGATAGTGGTATTAAAATCACCTGTCAAGAATTCACGCTTGAAGCTGATCCTGCTATTAAAATTAATTATTTTGAAAAGCCCGAGTATTATTTAGGTTCTGAAGACATAAGTTTTTCGCCTTCTGTACCAACCAATGAGGAAGAAGACTTTGTCATTAAAATGAATGTTTATAATCTAGGCCGTACCAGCCAAGAACCACTAAAAGCTTCCTTGTATCTTCAACATGAAAATGGTATTGATCAGCTTATTCAAACTCAAGATTATCCAGCTATCCATTATATGGACAGCATAGAAATGCATGTTAACTTAGCTCAATTAGATCTTAGTGGATCTGCTCAGTGGAAAATAATAATAGACCCTGATAATACTATTAACGAGACTTGCGAGGATAATAACAATGCTGTGAAGTCATTATTTATAAGTCCTACAGAGCCACAACCACTTGAGCCTTGCAATTATAGTATTGTGAATAGCGGAAGTCCTGTAAAACTAATAGCAGGTACAGCGAATCCTTTAGAGCCTATGCGGAATTATGTATTGCAAATAGACAGCAGCAATCTTTTTAATTCACCACTTAAACAAGAGACTACTATCGCACAGTCAGGTGGTATTATAGAATGGATACCCAATATTAATTATTCACACGATCAAGAATATTATTGGCGCGTAGCAAGACTTGATAATAATAATTTGCCAGTCAAGTGGAATGGATTCTCTTTCTTATTCAATGCAAATGTTAGCAGTGGATGGAATCAGTCTGAATACGGTCAATATCTTGACACTGAGTTAGAGGGCTTGATCTTACAAGACAATTATACACAATCATTTTTGTTTGAAAATGGTAATGAGGGTAAGATGACTTCTACACTTATAGGTCCTGCACAACAGTGGAGTGAGGTAATATGGAACTGGTCGGCTACTGGAAACCCCAATCAAGACAATGTTGTCGTTGATGTATATGGAGTACAGCAAAATGGCGCAATAGATTTGCTCTATGAAAATCAAACCTCACAGAATGTCAATATACAATCCATAGATGCCACCTTATATCCTTTCCTTAGATTAGAAGCTCGATTAACCGATCCAATTAATTCATCTCCTCCTCAACTAAACTATTGGCGGGTATTGTATTCCAAAGCACCTGAATTTGTGTATAACGCCAAGGAATCTTTTAATTTTCACAGTGATACATTAATGTCAGGTGAAACTGGCCAGTTAAGTGTTCAGTATCAGACCATCAATAGCCAGGATTACAATGCTGAATTGAGTAATCAAATAGTTGTATTAGATAGCAATGATAATGTTGTAGCAGAATACCAAAACACGAATGCCGATTGGTCGCCGAATTCCATTTATAATCTCACCCAAGAAATAAGCACATTAGGTCTTGCAGGTAATTATACCTTAATATCCAAATTGAATTACAACAGTGCGGTACTTGAAAAATATGCTTTTAATAATTTTCTTTCTTACCCATTTTATGTACAAGCCGATAATATAAACCCGCTTATTGATATAAGCATTGATGGACGGCATATACTCAATGGTGATCTTGTTTCAGCTAAACCTGAAATACAAATTAGTGTTAGGGATGAGAATAGATTCTTAATGCTTGACGATACCACCAAAGTGTTTTTATATATCAAGGATCCTGCTGAAGGCAGTGTTTTTAAACCGATCTATTTTTCCGATCCCAAGATTAATTATGTGATCCCAAGCGATGAAACTAATAATGTGCTGAATATAAAATACAACCCAATATTGTCAGCTGATGGTATCTATCAACTAAAGGTAAACGCAAGTGATAAGTCTGATAACTTAAGTAGCAATAATGATTATGTATTGAGTTTCCTTGTAAAAAATGAAATGACTGCCTCTAAGCTGTTAAACTATCCTAATCCATTTACAACATCTACAAGATTTATGTTTACACTCAGTGGGTCGGAACTACCAGAGCAATTTAGCATACAAATAATCAATGCTACTGGAAGGGTAGTAAGAGAGTTTAGTAAGGCTGAATTGGGCGATATTCACATAGGTCAAAATCTCACTGAGTATGCTTGGGATGGCAAAGATCAATATGGCAATGAACTAGCTAACGGTGTGTATTTCTATAAAACAATAATTAAGCACAATGGTCAAGAAGTAAAAAAATACAGCGAAGAGCTAGATGATTATTTTTCAGGAAGCGGCTGGGGTAAGATGTATAAAATGAGGTAAGGAAGTCAAGCATAATGCTCACCATATTTTTGATTATTGCTAATTTTATAATCATAATGTATTAATATACATAAATTGATTGATGAGCTACAATTGTAGGATGCCTATCTATTGTGTGAGGTCGATATTTTGATAGACTCAATACATAGTGTCTGCTTATTAATTCATAGTATTCAAATTTTTGGCGATGCCTTACAGGCCCGGGCTGCTCCAGGCTACACTTCGTTTCGGTCT
>CAYZQX010000071.1:0-13020 GCA_964480615.1 uncultured Chitinophagales bacterium
ATTAATTCCATCACAATTATTAGGCAAGTTCGCCCACATACTAAAATGATATGGATTACATAATTCGTTTACCTCGATGGTTTGTTCCATTACTAATATATCACCAGTGCCCATAAGACATGGTGTGAGGGCGTTGTCTGACCAGAATAGGTGTCCACCAGCTGTCCCTGTAGTATGATCCACGAATCCCACTGGTAGGAATGCCCATGGTATAGTATGAATTCCTCTATAAGGATTTCCAGGGCAATTAGCTATACCAGTAAGCGCCTCATTATTAGAGGTTTCAAAATCACCATTGAACCACAAGTTGTTACTTGCACAAGGTTCTATTACTTGTATAAGATTATGAGCAGTATCACAACAGTAATTATTACATGCTACTAGCATAAGGTCATACCAACCTACATCATTGAATGTATGATTCAAGCTTGAAAGATTACCGCCGATACTTACTGGGCCTGAATTAAAATCATCGAGATACCAACTTAGGGTAGGTGAAGAAACACCTGTTGTTGCACTGTTGAACACATAGGCTGCACCACTACTAATTGTTAATGGCAAATTAGTTATAGCTGTTGAAATAGGGCAAGTAATTTCAATATTAATGACATCATATTCCGAAAAACAATTTTCAACATTAGAGTTTGCTGTAATCATTAAGGTATAATTCCCTATTTGGCTGAATGTATAGCTATTGCCGACTAGTGGATTGTTATTTATTGTAATGATCGTAGAAGAAGCATTGCTACTATTGTCAGTAAATGTTATAGTAGTTCCTGCATCAAAACTGGTTCCAGTAGGTGAGATAGATAGCTGTGCAGTTACTGGAGAAGGGCAGGGATCATTGCAACCATTAGAACTCAAGAATGAATTGCGTATATGACAAAGGGCATCCTGCATCCTTACTATTTGTCCCGATGTAAAATGCTGTGAACAGCTTACAGGGTGGTAATCCATAAAGTTATCGGCTAAGTCTGGCACATCGGTATTAAATGGATTGTTGCTAGAATTGTCGTCAGTATCCGAGGTGCAAGAATTAAAAAAACTACCTGTGACACATGGGTTGCTATTGAAATAGTTATCATCATTATCAGGTGGTGTATCACATACTAAATCGCCATTGGTCAAACAATTAGCATTATTACATCCACCATCAAATGTATGGTAGAGATTAAAAAAATGCCCCATCTCGTGTACACCTACTTTAGCATTTTGACAGGCGCTCGCATCATTGCTAAACCAAAGTGAAGCTTCATTGACATATCCATCGGTAGTTGTGCCATGAGCCCCAGCGAGTGTAGAGAAACCTGCGACGTCACAACCAGCAGGCTGACAATTAGCACATATAGAACGTACCAGCCATATATTAATGTAATCAGAAGAAGGGAATAGGTCTATGGGTTGCTTGGTAAATAGCTTAACATCATCTCCATTATTAGCACATAGATCTACATCGGTGAGATTGCTCGCATAATGAATGATTCCAGTAGTAGCTCCGTTATTAATATCCCGCTTAGCGAGACAAAACTGGATATTGGTATTTTCGCCCACTTCGTCTCCATTGCATAAAGGCTCACCGCGAAAAGCCATATTGACCCATTCGAGTCCCTGAATTACTGCAGCGTCATCGAGGTTTTCAGCTTGTCCTAGGGCAGTCCCTGGATCATGGATTATATGTATCACTGTAGGAATATACACCGTATTATCAGTACAATGGTCACGCAAGCCAGATGGCCTACTCAATCGCTGAGCATATTCCATATCTTGCTCCTCCTGAATCTCTTGAAAGGCTGGATTTGGGTAATATTGTTGGAGGATAGAATTTCCACAAATTGGATTCGATTGACTAATTATGGAATTATTCCAGTAATTAACTAGTAGAAGGATGAGGAAAAGCCATTTCATTCGCCTATAACTGATTTTTTTAACATTTTATTGCTATTATAATACGTAATTTTTAACTAAAAAGAAATAAAAGCCATTTTTTATTTCTTAGGCCGTAACGTTTTGGGATTTTATTACAATTTCCTTGCATTTACCCAGAGACTTTGCCCAATTTAGATAAAATCCCCTACTCATTTTAAGATATTGTTAAAATTATACCTATTTATGTCCATAAAAGAGAACAGTGATTTTCTTTTAGGATATAATTTTATAATTGACAAATGTGTTTTTCAAAATAATTATGCCCAAATATGGAATTGGCATCAAATTTGGACATTATATTTCCATAGTAGGTGTTTTTTCATAATTAGGTTTTCCCTCCCGTCGAGATGATTGGGAGGGTTTGTTTTTTTATTAAACCCTCATTGCATAATGGCACTACTATTAGTCCCTAGCCAATTTTTCTCGTCGCCTAGCACAAGACTCTGGCCTGCGGCATCAACTTTTATTAAATTTTTTATTTGGATAAAAAAAAAGGTCTATTTTTGAGCTGTGATTGATAATATGGTCATAAGATATGGAATGAGTTGCTGTTGTTGTTGTACTAGTAATATACTATTGCCAAGGACAGAATGAAATAGGTATATCAAGTTTTATGACTCGCTCACTAAAATTTGAATACAGATAAAAAAAGCCCTTCGGTATGTACTGAAGGGCTTTTTTGTTATTATATCTTCTCATGGACAGCTTGATCAATGGACTTATATTAACTAAGGACTTGATTAATTTAGACTTGATGAGGCATAAGAAATCCTAATGCTAGAACCCTATTATTATGAATTGGTTAGTATATCTGGGATTAATGATTAACAAATGATCATCAGAAATGCGTGATATCAGATCGCAAAGCAATAATGCGCATAATCCTACAAGCTATTGATTACTGCAATCAATTGTAATCGTATGTTAGTCGCTGTTCTTAATGCTTTGCATCAATTGGTTAACATTGGATGAATAAGTCAAAAAGATTAATCCTTTAATGGAAATTGTACAAAGGATGATGATTTTTGTTTTGTGTTAATTATTAAAGGCTAATAATTGATTATTCATACCAGTTGCTGATTAAAAAAGGATTGAGTATCCTATTAGCGGTCGAGGTAATAATTAATAAGATTAGTTAAAACCTCGAAACTATCGTGTAGGATTGTAATAGGTTTATAAAGTTGAAGCTGTATAGTTAGCGATAGCAATAGGGATAGAAGCTAACCAGGCGAAAGCGAAGGTTCTTACTGCCCTTGAAAATATACTATTCAGCAATTAACGTGGAGTATAGATGAAACCAAGCGTAGGCGAAGGTTCTTGCTACCATTAAAAATCAAATAATAGCAAGCAATCAAACTGCCGCTTTGATAAAGTGAAGCGAAGCGGAACTGTAGAAAGATCTTGTGCAGATTCTAGCTCGCCAAAAGAAATTAAAAAAGCCAGAAATAGCCAGCACATGTCTAGTAGCTAAGCGAAGGGCGGCATCGTCCAAAAAATATTATTGAATAAAAAAAATAAATAGGTGTAAATTTTTTTGAAAATATGAGCGAACCAATGAATAATAAATTACCTGAATTAATGGAGTTATTACAAGTTATTGAGAACAATGATGTAGTCAATAATTTGCGGTTTTTAGCTGAGCGATTTCCCAATCAGGTGTGCATATCCAATGGGTTTGGATTAGAAGGACAAGTACTTACTCATTTGATATTTTCAAATGATATTCCCATCAAGGTATTTACCATCGATACTGGACGTATGTTTATGGAAACCTATGCGGTATGGTCTTCCACAATTAACAGGTATGATAAAAAAATTATTTCTTACAGTGCGGATAGGGAAGCTGTAGAAAATTTAATGACTAATGATGGACCAAATGGTTTTTATTGTGACGTAGCTGCGCGTAAAAGATGTTGTTACACACGTAAAGTAGTGCCTTTACAACGTGCCCTTGCTGGCCAAAAAATATGGATCAGCGGCATTCGCGCTGAACAATCCGAAGAGAGAAGTGAAATGTCCTTATTTAGCTGGGATGCCTCCAGATCATTGTATAAGTACAATCCATTATTTCACTGGTCTGAAGCTGAGATCAAAGAATTTATTCGCGCCTATAATATTCCTTACAACTCCTTGTACGATCGTGGGTTTCAGAGCATAGGATGTGCACCTTGCACGCGTGCCGTATTGCCAGGCCAGGATCAACGATCAGGTAGGTGGTGGTGGGAAGATAGCAGTACCAAAGAATGTGGCATACACTTACCTGCTAAACCTACTGAACCACAAACATTCACTATATAAACAATACTGAATGAGATGATAATGATCATTATTTTTTTACTGATCAATTAAAAAAATTCCTTCAATAAAAACAACAATTGCTATGCAAAACTCTAATTTATATATAATCGGTGCTGGTCTTGGCGATCCCGAGCTCCTTACCCTGAAAGCAGCAAAAATACTGCAGCAGGCACAGATCATTTTTTATGATGCACTTGTTCATCCTGCCATACTAGATCATGCAGCAAATGCAGAGCATGTATATGTAGGAAAACGCAAATCTCATAAAGCCTATACACAAGAAGAAATTCATCAGCTCATACTTACAGCGGCTAATAAATACCATACAATTGTAAGGTTAAAAGGTGGTGACCCTTATGTATTTGGGAGGGGCTATGAAGAACTTGAATATGCTGCTCAACATGGTATCATAACCCATTATATACCAGGGATTAGTAGTGCTATAGCAGGACCAGGAATCGCAGGCATACCAGTTACCTTTCGAAACATAAGCAGGAGTTTCTGGGTGCTGACCGCTACCTCCGCCGATGGCTCATTAAACAATGAAATCGAAACAGCGGCACATACTGAAGCCACCGTGGTAATCTTAATGGGACTAGCTAAGCTTGCTGAAATTACAGCAGTGTATAAAGCTGCTCATAAGTCAAAAACACCTATCGCTGTAATACAAAATGCATCGAGAACAGATGAAAATATTTGCCTAGGGACCATTGACAATATTACGCTTAAAACTAAACTCAAAGAGCTCTACTCACCTGCCATCATCGTAATAGGTGAAGTAGTGCGCCTGCACAAGGACTATGAAAACTCCTCGGCCAGCGAGGATCAAAACACCATACCATTCCCTTATAATAATATAAATTTTTAATGTTGATTTTATTATGAACAAGGATATAAAAAATACATTACTGTCAGGCATTAATCCTGAGTTAGTAAATCGACTTTCGAGTGAGTTAGATGAACGACAACTATTATGGCTCAGTGGATACCTTTATGGCTTAGCATCATCCCATAATGGACAAGCACTACCTAATAAGTCGGCAGAAAATAGCATAAAGACTGCTGCAATAGAAAGGCCAAAACTTACTATCCTTTATGGCTCACAATCAGGTAATAGCAAAAAAATAGCAACTAAAGCGGCTAAGGAAATCAGCAACATAGGGTATGAAACTTTATTACTGGATATGAATGAATATAACAACCGACAGCTTAGCCAAGAAACACACATGATAATCGTTGTAGCGACCTATGGCGAAGGTGATCCACCTATAGCTGCTGAATCGCTCTATAATTATATTCATTCAAGCAGAGCGCCAAAACTGGATAAACTATCTTATTCCATACTTGCCTTAGGTGATAAGAGCTATGCCCACTTTTGCAAAACAGGGATTGATTTCGACAAGCAGTTATCAGCATTAGGGGCTAAACCTATTGTAGCACGCGTAGATTGTGACACCGACTATGAAGAACAAGCACACCAGTGGATTCACAACCTAGTGAGCTATTACAATGACCTTGCTGGAACCTATGTACAAGCCGATCAGGTAATTGATAATCCCCTAACATCCGATGAAACAGAAGCCCCTAAAATCGTATATGATCGCAAAAATCCATATACCGCTACTGTGTTAGAAAAGATATTGCTGAATGGTCGTGGAAGTCAAAAAGAAACTTGGCATATTGAAATTGATCTAGGTGATTCAGGACTAACTTATCAGCCAGGCGATTCACTAGGCATATATCCCACTAATCCCGGCTCACTGGTAAATGAAATATTAATGCACATTAATCTTAGTGGTGATAATACGGTGTATATCGATGGAGAAAAAATGAGCTTCCGAAAGGCACTCACACATAAAAAAGAACTGAACCTATTGCATAGAGATTTATTGCTCAAACTTGCTGAGAAAAAAAACAACCCCTTACTTGAAAACATTTTGGCATCCACGGATCAGCTCAAAGATTATATATACGGCCGCGACCTATTAGACCTCTTAAAAGATGCCCCCAAGGCTTGGATGGCACAAGACCTAATTGATCTATTAAGACCTATACAACCAAGGCTGTATTCCATATCCAGCAGTCAAGCATATACTGGCAATGAAGTACATATCACAGTTAGCGCTGTGCGCTATAATTACACAGGGCGTGACAAGAAAGGAGCTGCCTCTACTTTCCTCGCCGATCAAATCAACATAGGTGATCCACTTGAAATATTTTTTGAAGAGAATGAATATTTTAAACTCCCTAAGGAGGATCGCCCTATAATCATGATCGGCCCTGGCACCGGCATCGCCCCTTTCAGAGCATTTATCCAAGAGCGCGAAGTGAATGAACAAAAAGCAAGTGCTTGGCTATTCTTTGGCAACCCACATTTCACTACCGATTTCCTTTATCAAACTGAGTGGCAAAAAGCACTAAAAAATGGTGTGTTGCATAAGCTAGATCTTGCATTTAGCCGCGATACCCCTGAAAAGATTTATGTACAACATAAATTAAAAAATAATGCCGCACAACTAATCGAATGGATACATAATGGTGCTTACATATACGTATGTGGTGATAAGAATAAAATGGCCACCGATGTATATAATACCCTTATCGAAATTGTAAAAGAACAATTGAATTATGACGACGAAAAGGCTGCTGAATATGTTAAGGATCTAAAGCGCAATCGCCGATACCTTGAAGATGTATATTAACAGTCATCATTCTATCAATGAATAAGATTAAATTCTCCCATCTTTAATAATTGTACCCTTTCAGCATCAGTATCATTATTTTCTTTATTCCAATAACAACCAACTAAAAAAAAACAGCTCATGGAAAAATTATCCGAAGTTGAAAAAATAAAACAAGCAAGCAGTTATCTTCGCGGTACAATAACAAAAAGTATCGAAGACCAAACCACAGGTGCATTTTTACCTGATGATACACAACTTATTAAATTTCACGGATTCTATCAACAAACCGATCGAGATTTAGATAGCGAGCGCAAGCATCAAAAACTTGAACCATTATACAGCTGTATGCTCCGTATTCGTGTACCTGGAGGTGTGATGAATAGCGCTCAGTGGTTAGTACTAGATCAGCTTTCTCATACTTATGGCAATGATACCATGAAAATAACGACAAGGCAAGCCATACAGCTACACGGCGTGTATAAAACTGATTTACAACAGGTCATTAGCAGTTTTTATGCAGTAGGTATGGACTCTATCGCAGGGTGTGGCGATGTTAATAGAAATGTAATGTGCCACTCCCTTCCCAATATCAATAACATACATGGCGAAGTGTATGAAGCAGCAAAACTGGTATCTGCCTATTTCACCCCAAAGACTACGGCTTGGCACGAAATATGGATCGATGGAAAACAAATTTCAGAGGATGATCAACAAACTATAACGGATGAAGAACCCATCTATGGAAAAACCTATCTTCCACGCAAATTCAAAATTGCATTTGCCATACCACCATCTAATGATACCGATATATATGCGAATGATATAGGCATCATAGCCATCATCGAAAACAATGCGCTTATAGGATACAATATAACCGTAGGTGGTGGTCTTGGAATGACATTTGGAATGCCCGATACCTATCCACGATTAGGAGACCTTTTTGGTTTTATTCCTAAAGACCAATTAATTCCTATATGTGAAGCCATACTTACCACACAGCGCGATTGGGGCAATAGAGAAAATAGAAAATTCTCTCGGCTTAAATATACCATTGATCGGGTAGGCATTAAGACCTTTATGAACGAAGTGGAGAGAAGAGCTGATACTGTTTTCTTACCAGCTAAGCCATTTCTGTTTACACGTACAGGAGATGAATATGGATGGTCTAATAATACGGATGGTACCGCTAACGTACTGCTCTTTATTGAAGGCGGAAGAATCGCCGATGGCATAGGTAAGTACCACCTCATGATCAAAACAGCGATGCGCGAAATCGCTACCATACACCAAGGCACCATTAGTCTTACAGGCAATCAAAATTTAGTAATAGGAAACATAAGCCCTGATACCAAAGATGATATCAATAGGATACTACTCAAGTATGGCCTTATGGGCAATAATACATTGAGCGGTATGCGCCGCAACTCTATAGCCTGTGTCGCACTCAATACCTGTACACTTGCATTTGCTGAAGCTGAACGCTATCTCCCATTCTTAATTGATCGCATCGAATTGATGTTGTATGAATTCAATTTACATCAAGAGGAGATAAGTATAAGAATGACTGGTTGTCCTAATGGATGTGGTCGGCCCTACCTCGGTGAAATAGGATTAGTAGGGAGAAGCTTAGGAAAATACAACCTCTATATCGGCGCTGCATTCAATGGTGAAAGACTCAATAAATTATATAAGGAAATGTGTGATGAAGAAGAAATACTTCAAGCACTCAGACCCTTGCTAATGGCTTATAGCAATGAGCGAAATAACAACGAATCGTTTGGTGATTTTGTAGTGCGTATGAACTTTGTGTAATGCGATAGAAATCACAATGCTTGCGTTATACATTTTATCATCTATTTAATTTTATAACAAAAGGTAAGTGTATATATAAGCAATGGAAGATTTCATCAATAAAGCAAATATGGGCGATGCCTCCGGCCCGGGCTATACGGGGCTTCGCTGCGCTACGGTACTGTGGTGGCGGGCTTTCGGCTTTATTAATCTCAAGCTACTGAAAGCCCGCCACCACAGTACAAACCCCTCCTATCCCTATCGCTTTTTTCACGATTCACGATTCACGATTTAGGATTTACGATATTGGATTCATGATCCTGAAATAAGCTATTGAAACTACACAAAGTCTAGTGTCCATTGTCTAGTGTCTAGTGTCTGCTTTCCAGTGTCCATTATCCAGTGTCCAGGGTCTTGTTCAAGCGATTTAAGATACTGATCTTTGTTACAGGAACTGTACTAGATCTAGAGTCTAGTATCCAGTGTCCAGAGTCTAGTTATTGATATCGCCTATAATAAAACAATTGAAATTAAGTACATTTACCAAGCATCATTTATTTAACCCATAATTCAACATTAAAACATGAACCGACTATTCCCAATTTTTATTAAGCTTGATGGCCTACACCTATTAATCGTTGGTGGTCATAAGGTAGGATATGAGAAATTGTCATCCTTGCTCGCTCAAAATGAACACGCTAAGATCACTTTAGTCGCCACAGATATATGTGAAGAGATTGTTGAATTGCATAAAAAACATCCATCAGTTACATTGATCCAGCGCGATTACCATGAATCTGATTTAGCGGGTAAGGACATTGTGATCGGTGCTGCTAATAATCGCGACCTACATATTGAAATAAGAGCAAAAGCCAAGCAATTAAAAATATGGGTCAATATAGCTGACGACCCAGAACTATGCGATTTTTACCTTTCAAGCATTGTAACTAAAGGAGATTTGAAAATTGGAATATCAACTAATGGAAAGTCTCCTACTCTAGCTAAGCGCATTAAGGAACTCCTGCAAGATGCTATACCTGAGGACATCAATTCCCTGCTCCACAACCTTAACCTACTAAGAAACAAACTAAAAGGCGATTTTGAATACAAGGTTAAAACGATGAATGAAATCACCGAAAATTGGAATAAGCGAGAAGAGTAAACTAATCTCAATTTTATATTGTAACACACTAAGTTTTTTTATGTCCTAGTACTCGTATTTCTTACTCTACACTCCGAACTGAATGCAACTAGTTTAGATCACATTATCTTTGATTTTGCAACTTACCACAAATCTTTTGTAGCTTTGTAGCTCAGCGAATATGCCTCTTATGCCAAAAGCATTATATGTACTCTATTACACCGACCTCGCAGGCGCGGAAAACTATACAAGAACCATACTCAGTTATTTCAAAACCAATAATCTAATTGAGGCTGATCTTTTTCTAGTATATCCTAAAGATGCCAGAAAAAATTTACCCAAAATACTTGATCCACTCCAACTCAACAAGGTACAAGTTCATCAACTAGCAGTCGATAGTATTTCACCCATCAAGCCTGTAAATGAGCTCCTACAGCTTATTGATGATTATGGTTACAACATCATAGTTTCCAATCTCATATACAGCGATGTATGGTGTGCCATCGCCAAGCTGAGAAAAGGCAAATCAATCAAAGTTATAGCTGTGCGCCATGGATACAAAGAAGAAGAACAAATAAGGTATCAGTACACAAAAAAAGCCAATAAATGGAACATCTTTTACTGGGTCAACCGCTGGTGTGCCACAAAATTTGATGGCAATATATGTGTATCAGCTTGGGTGCAAAAATTTTATGTCACGCATAATATTATTACTGCTACTAATAGCAAGATCATCTACCTAGGACTCCCCATAGGCACTAGTAACTTACCACCCATTAACACAATAGAAACCAATCCTCCCTATATCCTTTTTATAGGTCGCTTAAAAAAAATAAAAGGCATCGACTTATTATTCGAGGCATTAAAAATAGTGCTCAATAGTCATCCATCGATCCAACTTAAACTTGCAGGTTCAGGTATTGAAGAGCTCAATCTAAAAGCTAAAGCTAAGGAACTTTGCATCGAATCTAATGTGGAGTTTCTAGGATTTCAAAATGACCCATATCCGATTTTATCCAAAGCACTGTTTGTGGTCATACCATCGCTTACCGAAACCTTTGGTTTAGTATTGCTAGAGAGCTTTATCAATTACAAACCTGTAATAGGATTTGATGTGCCAGCTATCAATGAACTAATTGTACCAGGAAAGAATGGGCTATTAGTTCCACCTTATGACATTCTGAAGCTAGCCGATGCAATCATTCAATTGATTGAAGATAAGGAGCTTAGAAAACAAATGTCCGAAGCTGCTCATAGCATCGCGAAAGAAAAATTTTCCATGCAAGCAATGGCCGCTGAAACCATTGAATACATTAGCTCTTTGTAGCTAAATAGTATGAACTAAATGACCAGTATTTTGTGAATCACATCTTACAACCCATTATTAAAAAATTTGATCTTAGTATAGACTAAAAATCAGCAAAAGATTATACTAACTATGGATTTTGTACTTTTGAGTATTCAATTTTGTAAGGCCACCGTGTATCAATAGAATTTATCGCAGCATTGGACTACTTTATTATCATATCTTCCTGCCTATTCTGGTGTATTGTACTCCTATACCTTATTTATGTATATGAGCAAAATAGAACCGATGCCCTCTTTCAAAAATATTTCACCATTGGTCTTGTTATCAAATTATTAGGAGTATTTGGGTTTGTTATTGTTTATACATTTTATTATAAGGGTGGCGACACATTTGCTTATTATTCTATGGCTAATCAGATGCTGGATATACTAAAAAATAGCCCTAGCACCTACATGGAATATATTTCTAGTGGTTTTACAGCTCCCTTGCCCGTTGATACCCATATTGACACATTTGAATTACAGCTTGTTCAAAAAAACACAATGGGCTATGTAGTATGGATCTGTCACTGTTTTCTTTTTGTATGTTTTGGGAATTATTCGATGATTTCCATCTTGTTCTCATTGCTATCTTTTTTTTGCATTTGGCGATTATTTGTAAAGTTATGCGAAGTTCTTCCTTGTGATAATAAATATATATTCTATGCACTTTTTGCTATTCCCTCTATTTCATTTTGGACCAGTGGTATTCTTAAGGACACGGTATGTATAGCAGCCTTAGCCATAGCTATTAGCTGTATGATCGACTTTATACATCACAAGCAATATACTATAATCAATCTTATCCTATTTGTGCTTAGCCTACACATTCTTTTAGTCGTCAAGGATTATATATTCGCTGCACTGTTTGTAGGTCTTATGATATGGTATTTCCGCTACTTATTTGCAGAAAGATTATCCATTAAGTTTAAGCAATTGATCTATCTAGGACTCATAGCTTATATCCCCTATTTTCTATACTGGAATTATGGGGGTATCTATTCACAAGTGGAGAATCTAGTGGTGTATTTTGTCCAGAAAGCCTATGGTTTTCAATCATGGCACGAATCATTAAGCTCATTGGAAGATGGCAATGCCACTGGATATACATTAGGAGATATCGAATTTACTATATGGGGCGTGGTAAAAAAAATCCCCTTAGCAGTTTCTGTCGCTTTATTTAAACCACTTCCCTATGAATCATTTAAAGCTATAATCCTCGCACAGTCCTTTGAATCGCTTTACATATTGTGTTTCTCCATTTATATTCTTTTTAAAGTAGGACTAATGCGAATCATAAAATTCATCTATACAGACAATTTTTTATTAGGTATTTTTGTATATGTATTTATTATGGCATTTATAGTGGGCTTCACAAGCTTTAACTATGGTGCATTAGCGCGCTACCGTGCTCCTATGATCCCTTTTTATATGCTCATGCTTTATATGATCTTGCACAAGCAAAAAGAATTGTCCATTACTGCATAGCTATTAAATTACAACTAATTAGGGCTTACTAAATAACTCTGAAATCTTTCATTATAATAGGTTCTAGCCATCATAAGCACATAGAATATTTACGCAATTTTTTGGGTTTCCGTAAAAAAGATTGTGTTTTAATTATAAAATTTTATCACTTATACATTGCTTCTTCTAGTTGTATTCGCGATAGGGATAGACGCGAGAAACCAAGCGATAGCGCAGGTTCTTGTTACCATTAGAAAAATAATAAATTCGCAAGTAAGCCCACAGCGAGGCACAAATCGAGCGATAGCGAAGATTCTTGCTTGCCATAGAAAATAAACCTTCCAGCAAGTAACGAGGACTTGTAGA
>CAYZQX010000072.1:0-12707 GCA_964480615.1 uncultured Chitinophagales bacterium
TAGGGATGCGGAATGGTTTAGTCTTATTCACTGACGCTCAACACTGTTGTCTTAGTTAAGTTGTGTTGTTATAGATAGTAGTTTATATTTAAAGATACAAAAAAAGAGTCAGTGAATAAGACCGAAACGCAGTGTAGCCTGGAGCAGCCCGGGCCTGTAAGGCATCGCCACAATCGCCCTATTTTTGCTTTTTGGGCTATACCGAATGGTTTTAGGACCGCTCATCTAAGATTTTTTTTAGAGTGACTAGTGGATTGAAGGTTAATTTTCGGCAAAATATTTTTAAATGAATTTTTGCATTTCAAACTAATACTAACTTTGCACTTTCATTATGGCATCACATATCCATTCCATAGCCGATCGCATGCTCACCCGAGCTGACCGACAAGAACTATTGGAACAAAAGAGCACTTGCTTATGGTTTACTGGTCTTTCCGGATCAGGAAAAAGCACCATCGCCATCGCCTTAGAAAAAGAACTTTTTAGCCGTGGCTATCTAGTACAGATCCTCGATGGCGATAACCTGCGGCTCGGTCTCAACAATAATTTAGGGTTTGCCGAAGCCGATCGCATAGAAAATATACGAAGGGTGGCCGAGGTAGCTAAACTCTATATCCATACTGGCGTAATTGTGATTTGTAGCTTCGTGAGCCCTACCAAGGCTATACGCGAGGTGGCTAGGGACATTATAGGAGAAGATTTTAAAGAAGTTTATGTACATGCTAGCTTAGAAGTGTGTGAGCAACGCGATGTCAAGGGTCTATATAAAAAAGCCAGGGCAGGAGAAATTCCTGACTTCACAGGCATACACCAGCCTTTTGAACCGCCTACCATGCCTCAACTAACCCTCGATACTGAGAAAAATAATCTGTTACAGTGTCTTGACTTGGTACTGGATTACCTCGATCAGCATAGTTTGCTATAAATTTGCACCTTTGTGCGATTATTTTTGACCATCCCACAAGTTCCGTAGTCTTTAATTTTGTAATTTATTATATCATCGTTTAGTATATGTCATCGTTTCATTTATCACATCTCGAGGAGTTAGAAGCCGAATCTATATTTGTCCTTCGCGAGGTGGCTGCACAGTTTTCTAATCCCGTCATCTTGTTTTCAGGAGGTAAAGATTCAATCGTGATGACCCATCTTGCTGTGAAAGCATTTTACCCCGCCCGCATCCCTTTTCCGCTAGTACATATTGATACCGGTCACAATTTTCAAGAGACAATGACTTATCGCGACGATATGGTAAAGCGCATTAATGCCAAGTTAATTGTAGGACTTGTACAAGACTCAATAAATCAGGGCAAAGTGGTGGAGGAAAAAGGCCCACGTGCCAGTCGCAACAAGTTGCAAACCGTTACCTTACTTGATACCCTTGCCGAAATAAAAGCCGATTGTGCTATGGGCGGTGGACGACGCGATGAGGAGAAGGCGAGGGCTAAGGAAAGATTTTTCTCACACCGCGATGAGTTTGGACAATGGGATCCTAAAAACCAAAGGCCCGAACTTTGGAATATATTTAATGGCCGCATGAATCATGGAGAACATTTCAGGGTTTTTCCCCTGAGCAATTGGACCGAGATGGATGTGTGGCAGTATATTCTCAAAGAGAAAATTCCTATTCCTTCGATCTATTTCACACACAAACGTCCTTGTTTTATGCGTGATGGCGTGATCTATGCCGCCAGCGAGTTTATCCCCCTTATGGAGGGCGAGCAAGTGGAGGATATGCAGGTACGCTTCCGAACCATTGGTGATATAACCTGTACAGGTGCGGTTGATAGCGATGCCGATACCCTGGAAAAAATTATCGAAGAGGTAGCCGCTTCCAGAGTGACCGAAAGAGGCACCAGAGCCGATGATAAGCGCAGTGAGACCGCCATGGAAGATCGAAAAAAAGAGGGCTATTTTTAAGCATTTAACAGCAGGTGGAAAATATTCTTATAGACTGCAATCAGTGCTATTTTTTGGGCAGTTCAGGAGTTCCATTTCATTGCACTCCTGACCGGGCTATCCGCTGCAATTCCTCATTTGCGGCGAGCACCTACTCACCCATAGGCCACCGCTCTTGCTCTTGCTGCATTCCGGGATTTCCGCTACTATCCCTACTGCATTTTTTTTGAGCTGCTTAAATCCCTCAATCGCTAATTAAAATTAATCGAATAGGCGATCTTACCAGTTATAAATTTTAGTAAGCACCTTGAATCGATTATGATAATAATCCCATAAAATAAAATAAAATAAAAAAATAGTTTTTCATGCAAGAAACTGCTAATGGATATCTAGATATGGAACTGCTGCGATTTACCTCAGCAGGTAGTGTGGATGATGGCAAGAGTACACTTATAGGACGACTGCTGTATGACACAAAATCAATATTTGAAGATCAATATGAAGCCATACAATCGGCCTCTGAGCGACGAGGCGAAGAAACTGTTAATCTAGCATTGCTCACCGATGGGCTCAAGGCGGAAAGAGAACAAGGCATTACCATCGATGTGGCGTATAGGTATTTCGCAACCCCCAAAAGAAAATTTATAATTGCCGATACCCCAGGACACATACAATATACCCGCAATATGGTCACGGGTGCCTCCACAGCTAATGTGGCACTTATCCTTGTGGATGCTCGTAAAGGAATAATAGAGCAAACGAAAAGACACGCCTTCATAGCTTCCTTATTGCGCATCCCGCACATCGCATTATGTGTCAATAAGATGGATCTTGTTGATTATGATGAAAAAGTATTTGATCGCATACAACAAGATTTTGAGGACTTCAGCGCGAAACTAGAAACGGTAGATGTGCGGTATATTCCCATTAGTGCGTTATTAGGGGATAATGTGGTGAATCGCTCAGAAAAAATGAAGTGGTATGAAGGGCCTACGCTCTTATACCTACTAGAAACCATACATATAGCCAGCGATGAAAACCGCATCGACTCTCGATTCCCTGTGCAATCGGTTATTCGACCTATGAATGATGAATTCCATGATTACAGAGGTTATGCAGGTCGTATAAGTGGAGGGATATTTAGGGTAGGGGATGAGGTATCAGTCCTGCCATCAGGTTTTACATCCCGCATCAAAGCCATTGATACTATGGACGGATCATTTCAAGAGGCTTATGCACCTATGAGTGTAACCATAAGACTTGAAGATGAAATCGATATAAGCAGGGGAGATATGATTGCTAGGGTCAATAATATGCCGCTCATTAATCAAGATATAGAATTGATGGTATGCTGGATGCATATAAAACCGCTGCTATTAAATGGCCGATATGTGCTGCGCCATACCACTAAAGAGACTAGGGCCATTATCAAAGATATAAGATACAAAATGGACATCAATAACCTCCATCGCATAGAAGATGATAAAGAGATTAAGATGAATGATATAGGGCGTATAACCATACGCACCATGCACCCACTTTTTTATGATGCTTATCGCAAAAACCGACAAACAGGTAGCCTTATTCTCATTGATGAAGGCACTAATGAAACGGTAGCAGCGGGCATGATTATTTAATTTTTTTATCTGAAAGCGAGTTTAAAGCAAAGAATTTCAGGAGGCATTTCCAATGCTGAAACAAGAAATCTATATTTTCGGCGTTTTATGTCCAAAAAAATTTCTAACCTTGCTTGTTTGACCTTAAAATAGGCATTTAATCGATTATTTATACATACAAGCGGATATTTTATGACTCTGTTCTTTTAACTAAATTGTTAATAGAATTTAATTCATTATTTTTGTGCTGCGTAAATAATTCAAAATTTATTATGATTAAAAACCTACATGTAGCATTTTGCTGTTCAGTGTTCCTCTTGGCACTTACAGCTAATCTTAATGGCCAAATTCAAGTGACAGGAGGTCAGGACGGTCAAGCACTTTTAAATTCTTTAGTTAGTCAAGGTCTTGAAATATCCAATATTCAGCTCAACTGCCCTGATGGTGCCTATGGTACATTCGAAGGCGGTCAGGGCATAATTGGTATCGATAGTGGGATTACTTTAACATCTGGATCAATTGATAATATACCTGGACCTAATGATGAAAGTAACGCTACAGGATCGAATGGCGCTCTTGGTGATCCGTTTTTAGATGAGCTCTCTACTTTCCCTACCAATGATGCCTGCGTGTTATCATTTGATCTAGTGCCTTGTGGGGATATTATATCATTTAATTATGTGTTTGGATCGGATGAATACAATGAATTCGCTTGTTCCAGCTTTAATGACATATTCGCATTCCTAATCAGCGGACCTAATCCAAATGGCGGAGATTATACAAATGAAAACATTGCTTTGATACCTGGTAGCTCATTGCCAGTGGCTATCAACACTGTCAATAATGGTATAGGCGCTGGTGGTATCAATTGTGTGAGCTTAGACTATGCTGAATATTTTAATAGCAATGAAAATGGAGAATTCAATACTGAACTCGATGGATTTACTGTTCCATTCACTGCTCTTGCTAATGTAATACCTGGTGAAACCTATTCACTTTACTTAGCAATCGCCGATGCGTCAGACTCATCTTATGACTCAGCTGTAATGTTACAAGCTGGCTCATTGAGTGGTACATTTGTTACCGTTTCAGCTACTACATCTGTTACTACAATAGGTGGAATTGATGAATTGACGGAAGGATGTGTAGATGGTATTATTACATTTGAAACCAATACCCCTGTTAATGATGATTATGTCATAGAATATACTATATCAGGTACTGCCGCTAATGGAGAAGACTTCGAAGAATTAGAAGGATATGCATTGATCCCATTAGGAGCTTCTTCAGCTACAATCGAACTGATTACAATCGGAGATTCTGATATCGAAGGGGATGAAACCATTACTCTTACAGTCGGTTCTCAAAACTTGTGTGAACAATCCACGCAAACTGTTACATTTACACTACACGATAGTCCTACGATTACGGCTTGTTGTGATAATACAATCTTGCTTGGTGAATCGGCTAACTTGAGTATTGATGGCAGTGCTTCTGATGTTACTTGGTTGCCTAATGATGGCTCACTATCAAGCACCACAGTGCCTAATCCTGTAGCGACACCTACAGTAACAACTACCTATACGGCAACAACTAGTTTTGCTGATTGTGTTGCGACTTCATCGGTTACTATATTTGTAATTCAACCTCCTGTATGTGCTCCTAGTGCGGGTGCAGTAAGTGTAAGCCCTTATGTGTGTGCTGGAGGATCTGCTCAAGCTTCGGTTAGCGGTACATTTTTAGAGCCAGGAGATGTACAAGTATTTGTATTGCACAATAGCCCTACTAGCAATGTCGCTATGCCAGGATTTATAAATTATGGCTTTAGCAATACAGGAATATATGCTTCTAATGGATTGCCTCAAAATACTACGCTATATATAAGTTCAGTAGTAGGACCTAATAATGGCTCAGGCTTGCCTGATCTTAGTAGTCCTTGCACCGTAATAAGCGCAGCTACCCCTGTCACTTTCTTAAGTCCTGTTACAGTTACAGTCAATGAGTTTTGCGACTGGGCAGTTACTGGAGATATGACCATAACCATTGCAGCGAGTGGAGGATTGCCATCAATTAGTGGCAACTATACTTTGTCGGGTACTAACCTCAATTCCATTGCAGTATTACCTAATACCTCTACTACCATCATGCTTGGACAGTTCGACGGACTATCTTATACTTATACAGCGACGGATGGCAATGGATGTAGTGGATCTAATTCGCATACTGTTATATGTTACAAAACACCTATAGAGCTTATAAGTTTTGAAGGAAAGGCTATCACACAAGGCAATTTGCTAGATTGGGTTACAGGATCAGAATATATGAATGATTTCTTTACAATCGAAAGATCAATGGATGGTGCTATATTTGAAAATATTCATACAGTCGATGGAAAGTTGAACAGTAACAGCGATATTAAGTATTCATACCTTGATGAGCAGGTAGGTAATGGCACTTATTACTATCGCTTAAAACAAACAGATCTCAATTCTAACTATACCTATTCAGATGTGGTGGTGATAAAAAGAGCTGCACACATTAACGGTATTCAAAGCATAACTCCAGTACCTACTGAAAGTACAATCAATGTGGAATTGAATAGCCCTGAAACAATCGAATCGGTTATCAATATTTCTGATTTGAGTGGTAAAATTATATTATCACACAAGGTTAGTCTTGTAAGTGGTTATAATAACCTAACAATCGATGTTAGTAGCTTGATAAGTGGATTGTATTTTGTAAATTGGAATGATGGGGATAGCAATTATACCCAAAAAATTGTAAAGCAATAATAAAATTTTAATGGTCAATA
The DNA here is from genome assembly GCA_964480615.1 of uncultured Chitinophagales bacterium. Lineage (GTDB taxonomy): Bacteria > Bacteroidota > Bacteroidia > Chitinophagales > UBA2359 > CAYZQX01. The sequence continues at coordinate 6,325 of CAYZQX010000072.1, forward strand.
GACTGGTTTTGTTTATCGACGGGAAAAGTTAATATTGATATTGAAGAGGAGGAGTTTGGCAATAGGCTAAACTCCTCTTTTTATTTTGTGCCATCAAGTATATAATTGTAAGTCATCAAAATTCATGTTAGCTAGTGCTAGATTGGTAATTTATAAAGCCATAGTTGGTAATGGTTTTATGTATAATCACTAATTATTCTATACAACGAATGCAGAGAACAATTGTAATAAATAATCTATGCGGTTAATTCTAAAAATTGAAACTTAGTTTTAGCAAAACAATGTAAGGGAAAAAAGAAATGGATCGGTGATTGTAAAAAAAAATTGAATCGTGAATTGTCAATTGTGAAAAAGCAATAGGGATCGTAGTAACTAAGCGATAAGCCAAAGTTCTTGCTGTCCATAAAAAAACTATTGTGGGGCTTGCTCAATAACTCTGAAATCATTTTTTAATATAAGATTATTGAAAATACAAGTGCAGAGGATATACATAAGAGTTGTTGCGTTTTCGTAATAAAGCTTGCATCATAAACATGAAATGTCCTCTCTAACACAGTACACTTTCGAGTTGTGTTCGCGATAGGGATAGGAAGGGTTTGTGCTGTGGTGGCGGGCTTTCAATAGCTTGTATTAAATAAGTCGAATGCCAGCCATCACAGCACCGGAGCGTCAGCGCAGCCCTGTATAGCCCGGGCCGGAGGCATCGCCAATAATTTCAAAATATTTGATTATTGAGCAATCAAAAATAATTTGCTACTTTTTGAATGGTCTTACTGTATTTTTTTTCATTAAAAATAGTTGATCATATAATGTTAGTTATCATAATTTGAGGTTTGAAGTTTTTCTAACAAATCCTTAGATTGTATATAATTTCACCTGATATATTGATAGAATATTAAGTAAAACCAAAGGAATGTTATTTTTTTCATGGCGATGGATATTTATTATTAATGAAAGGTTGAAATGTATTAATTTTACTCGTAGTTAGAATGAGAATCCTATTTTTTATTTATATTTTATTTGGTTTTTGCGTTGCAAATTTATCAAGTCAGAACTTTGGCAATTCTTGGTGTCAGCCAGGACTCGTATATTCCTGTGTGCCTATCACCTTGGATTCCTGGTATCGAATCTCTTATGAGGAATTAGTCTCCATGGGTTTAGAACCGAATGCAGCCAGCTTGCGCATAATATCCAATGGTGAATCCATTCCTTACCAAAGCCCTACTACTTGGATGCTAAACCCTGGAGAATACATCAGTTTTTGGGGACAAAAAAATAAAGGAGAAACCGATCTAGCATTGTATAAAAACCCAGGGGATAGACCCAATAAAGAGATAAGTTTGTTTTCTGATACACGAATGTATTATTTAGTGAATGATGCTTCGATAACACCTTTACATTATCAATCCATCTTTACTGAATTAGACAATAATGTTGCAGCTTATGAAAATACAATTCTTTATACTGCTTACCATGAACCACACAATAGTTTCTATAATGGTCAACCTTTTCAAATAGGGGATATCAACAATTGGTACAGTGAGATGGATTATGGTGAAGGGTTTATAGGTGGATTAATTATCAATGGTCAATCAAAAACGGAAATAGTGCATACCCCTGATGCCGATTATGCACAAGGAGGTACAGCACTCATAGAATTAAAAATTCAAGGGAACAATAATGATATATTCTTATACAATGATCACCATGTAGATATTAGCATCAATGATGTGTTTTGTTATTCGCTAATATATGAAGGACATAATGATGAATATTTGAGCTTTGAGTTGCCCATAAGCAGAATAAGTGATTCCACTTATGTGACCATGCAAACGGTTGGGGACTTAACAGAGTTTGATTACAATAGTTTTATATACATTAAGGTCACTTATCCACGTATGTTAAAATTTGGTGACGAGGAATACTTCACTATTAAAGATTTTTCGAGCGATTCAACCAAGCTGAGAATCAAGTCACGAAATGATGACACTAGCCAGCCATTAATTGTTGATCCCTTAAATTCAAAAGTTTATTATCCGGCCATACATCCCTACGGAAATTATTATCAACTAGCACAGGAAGGTCAAGGCAATGGCTTTAGAAACTTGTTAGTAATTGATCCAAATTTTTATACTAATATTGCGGTAGATCAAGTATATCAACACAGCTTCGTAGATTTTAGTATTCCTGATAATCAAGGTGATTTTATTATTATCACACATCCAAGCCTGATGGGTGAAGTGACAGAGGCTTATAAGAATTACCGCGAATCTTTAGCAGGCGGAGAACACAATGTGGTAATTGTAGATATTGAAAATCTGTATCATCAATTTGCTTATGGAGTGGATAAGTCTCCATTGGCGATACGCAATTTTGTTAATTTTGCATTGGCTAACTGGTCATCACCGCCCACTAATTTATTGCTCGCTGGCAAGTCAATAGACTATAACAGCATGAGGTATAATGAAGAGGCGAGAAACTTATGTTTAGTACCCACATTTGGCAGCCCTCCTTGTGATTATTTATTAGTAGCACCTAGCCCACAGGATAGCAAACCACAAATATCCATAGGTCGTATTCCTGCTAATAATAGCGGTGAGTTAAACAACTATTTACAAAAATTGATACAGCACGAAAGCCTGGCACTGAATCCTTGCAATGAGCAAGACCTCTTGTGGACTAAGAAGAGCTTGCAATGTGTGAGTGGTTATAACACTAATGAGTCGAATATATTTTTAAATTATTTACAAGGATATTTGCCCTACATCGTAGATTCACCCTATTCAGGCGAGATCGTTGCTACCCTTACACAAAGTGTGAATGGAAATGTACCACAGCCCACTATGCCTAGTATTATCAACAATGGTGTAGGATTAATTACTTATATGGGTCACCCTACCACGAATGGTACTGTGTACTGGAACTTTGATATAGAGCCACCGAGTTACTATACCAATGAAGGAAAATATCCCCTAATAAATGCCAATAGCTGCTTCTCAGGAAATATCCATAGCTATGGCAATTCGGTAATGGCCGAAGAATATACGCTCGCTCAGGATCGCGGAAGCATAGGCTATGTAGCAATAGTCAATTTTGGCTTTCCTGCTTTTATGGATTTTTTCAATGAAGCATTTTATGAGCGGTTGCTCACTACACAATATGGTCAGCCTATAGGACAATCCATAAAGGATGCCGTTGTATATCTATATACTGATGGTCAAAATTCAGGCAATTCACAGGGTATTACCAAGACCTGTCAATCATTGGTATTCGCTGGCGACCCCGCAGTAAGTCTTGTTAGTTTTGAACTGCCAGAACTATATACCTATGAATCGGAAATCAACTTATTTACTCCACCAAACTTGCCAGGTGAAAATATTCACCAGCTCGAATTTTCACTCATTAATGGTGGTAAAGGAATTGTCCAGCAAGTGCCTCTAAAAATTACACATACTGCACCAGATTTAGTGCAATCAATTATAACCGATACCTTGCTCACTATAAGTGGGATCTCATCGAATTTTATAATAAGTTTTAACCAGGAATTAGCAGTAGGTACACATAATTTTCAATTAGTCATTGATGATGAAAATGTAATTTTGGAATCTTGTGAATTCAATAATATTGCTAATTATGAAGTTGCGATCGCTGAGAATATATGTCCGATCTTAGACTTACAAATACTCAATTTGCCACAAGATATTTGTCCTAATGGGGGTAATGTTCCATTGCAAGCAAATCAACCTGGCGGTATATTTACCATCGATAATGATACGGTAACTGTGCTCAATAGTGCTAGCTATAATTTAGGTAGTCATATTGTAAAATATTATTATTCACAAGGTTCTTGCAATTACGTTGCGACTGAGGATTTTTACATCGTTGCATTGCCCCAGCTCAATTTTGATAGGCCTCAAAAAATATGTGTGAGCAATCAGGCTACTGTGGTCTATAATGGATCACCATTGGATAATGTAGAACTCCTATGGACCTTCCCCCCTGGCGTCACTGCAAGTGGCACTACTGGGCCTGGACCGCATACACTGAGTTTCGATAGCCCTGCTAATTATCAAATTACACTTGCAGTCAGCAATACCGCTTGTAATGTAAACCCTGTGACTAAAAACATTTTGGTGGAACCTGAAATAGGTGATGTATCTATAGCATGCTATGAGTCCACTAGCAACAGCATTACCTTATCAGTAAATGCGGAAACACCTGTATATGTGTATGGTGTAATAGTCAATGGGCAATTTGCAACCAATGGGATTGTGAATGAAGGATTATATGAATTAAATAACTTAACGCAAGGCCTCATTTATGAAATTGCAATGTATGGCAAAGGCAATAGCGTTGCTGGCTCTTCATGTGGAACTGGCGATACTTCTAATGTAGTTACTTGTTCTACTCTGCCTTGTCCAAATATCGACTTGCAAATCTTAGGGCTGGAAGACTCAACGATCTGCATGTATGGAGGAGATATAACCCTGAGTGCTAACTATACAGGTGGCTTGTTTTCAGGCCAAGGTGTGACGGATAATATGCTTGATCCTATAGCCGCGGCACTGGGTGTTCACACCATAAAGTATGAATACACTGATAGCATTTCACTCTGTACCTTTGAAGTAGAGCAAGAAATAACCATCGTACTAGAACCAGTAGTCACCCTTGATAATACAACAATGCTTTGTGACAATGGGCTTGCAATCCTAACAGCTACACCAGGATTTGAAGAATATAGCTGGTCTAATGGAACACTGGATTCAAACCAAATAAGTACTAATATACCTGACACTTATAACGTGCTAGCAACTGATGAAAATGGCTGCTCTGCATCCGACACCATCACCATTACTGAAATGAATATGGTGACAAGTGAAATGGGTTTTAGCGAAGATACTATCTACCTCACTAGTAATAATGGATGGATCCTGCCTGATATGCCTGCCTATAATTATTTATGGGACAATGGGGAGACTTCTGATAGCGTATATGTAGATCAAGATGGAATGATCAGCTTACAGCTTTGGGATCAGCAAGGCTGCACTATTACTGATGAAGTATATGTGAATCTGGATGAATGTGTTGATTTTTCAGTATATACACTTGCTACCAATACCTCTTGTGATTTCGCTGATGGAGCAATAACCATCTTCACTACAGGCGGTCAAATACCGATTGCTTATACAGTCAATGGAATTGCCACTGGCAATGAAATACTCGATATTAATGGAGGCGATTATTTTATTACTGTAACGGATGCTAATAACTGTACGCTCACGACTAATACAATTGTAGAACAACTAACTTCCCCACAAATTAGTTTAGGCTCTGATTCAGTAGTGACTGAAAACCCTTTTTGGATACTGCAAATACCCAGTGATTTTCAATCTATATTGTGGTCCACTGGATCAAGCGATACAATCATTACAGTATCAGAATCTGGTATGTACAGCGTTAGTGTGATGAATGATCAAGGCTGTGTAGGCAGTGATAGTATATACATTAGTTTTATTGGTACTCCCACAGCTATTGATGCGGATATGATTCCTATATGCAATGATCAAATTCTATATGCTGATAACAATACCATAATGATATTGAATGATGAATTAATGGAATTATACCTATATGATATGAATGGTAGAGCTATAGTAACCGATCAAAAGTCTAATAGCGAATACAAGATCAATTCCTCATTGCCCAATGGATTGTATATCATAAAATTGCTTGATCGATCGGGTAATTCTTGTACACTTAAATGGGTAAAGCACTAATACCACAGTTTTATTTTCCATATATCGTTCTGATAGCTAGTAGTAAATCTGTTCCACAATTACCTATTCTTCTAATTGCGATATGCATATAATGAAAGATATTCATTTATCATTGGTTTACTTAGGACTTGCTAAATAATTCATAAGTATTTGGTTTTGGCGATGCCTGCGGCCCGGGCTTTACAGGGCTGCGCTGACGCTCCGGTACAGGGCTGACAGGTTATAGTACAACTAGACTAGTTACTAGCATTATGAACCTGCCAGCCCTGTACTAAACCCTTACAATCCTTATCGCGAATACAATTTGAAAGAGCACTATGTAAGGGACGACTTTTTATAATTATGATGCAAGCTTTTTTACGGAAACCCATAAAATTGTGTGAATATCCTATGCACTTATAATGGCTAGAACCTATTACAATAAAAGATTTCAGAGTTGTTGAGCAAGCCCTAGATACTAGACACTGCATAATGGATAATAGTCTCTAGCCTTATTGTAGTTTCTACTACTAGCTTCAGGATCATAAATCCTAAATCTTGAATCGTTAATTGTTAAACCGTAACTCCGACTAGTTTTACGTAATAGGTAAGTTAAGTTGGTCCAAG
>CAYZQX010000073.1:0-12419 GCA_964480615.1 uncultured Chitinophagales bacterium
CTGAGGGCTTCCAGACTGCCGAGTTTCTACTGGAAAAAGGCTTTGTAGATCAAATTGTACACCGCAAGCAGTTGAAATCCCAGATAGGGAAATTGCTGGCTTTTTGTGGACAATAGGGATGGAATGTGCAATTGTGAATAATAATTTAGCATATTATTTGGTTTTTTTTATTGAATGTGGAGTTCGATAAATATTTTTTGGTATCTTTGCGGGAATTTTTAAATAATAGAAATAAATGGGTTTAACTAAAGAGAGAACCGCAGAAATTGTGAAAACGTACGGCGGCTCAGAAAAAAACACGGGTTCATCAGAAGCACAGGTAGCTATTCTCACTGAAAGAGTATCAATGCTATCCAAGCATCTTCTTGAAAACAAAAAGGACCACAGCACTAGACGTACCTTATTAAAGTATGTTGGTCAGCGTAAAAGCTTGTTACAGTATATCGCAAAACACGATATCCTTAAGTATCGTAGCTTAATTGAAAAATTAAATATTCGTAAGTAATTTTAATACCTGGAATGTTCTTCCAGGTTTTTTGTTTTAATAAAAAAAAATGCTAAAACCAATAACCCACTCCTTTGATCAGGGAGATGGACGGATTATAACTATTGAGACTGGCAAGCTAGCCCGTCAAGCCGATGGCGCTGTTACCGTAAGGATGGGCGACTGTATCCTCCTGTGTACGATTGTCTCAGCACAAAAAATAAAACCAGGGCAAGATTTTTTTCCGCTTTCAGTTGATTACCAAGAAAAATTTGCTTCCTCAGGTCGTATCCCTGGAGGCTTTTTTAAGCGCGAATCCAAGCTGTCGGACTATGAAGTGCTAATATGTCGTCTTGTAGATAGAGCATTGCGTCCGATGTTTCCCGATGGTTATCTTTATGAAACCCAAGTACTCATCTATCAAATTTCAGGGGACAATGAAGTTTTACCAGATTCACTAGCTGGATTAGCGGCTTCAGCGGCTCTGGCTGTATCTGATATCCCATTTAATGGCCCAATATCAGAAGTAAGAGTGGCTAGGATCGATGGAAAATTTGTGATAAATCCCACGAGGTCTCAGCTGCCAAAAGCCGATCTGGAACTAATTGTAGCCGCATCAGAAAAGGATGTTGTAATGGTGGAGGGAGAAGCAAAAGAATGTAGCGAGGAAGATCTCGTAGAGGCTATAAAATTAGCCCACGAAGCCATTAAATTGCAATGCAAAGCCCAACTCGAATTGGCGAAGTTAGTGGAGAAAGCGGCTACAAAGCGCGAGCTTGTGCCTATCGACGAAGATGCCGAACTCCAGAAAGCAGTAGCTGATTTCGCAACCGAAAAATTACGTGCTGTAGTAAAATCAGGATTTGGGAAATCGGAAAGAAAGAAAGCATTTGAAGCGATATACGAAGAACTCCTTACCTCATTGGGTGAAATAGAAGAGGAGAAGTTAGAAAAATTACCAGACTACTACCATGATTTAGAGAAGTTTATCATGAGGGATGTCGTACTTGGTGAAAATATAAGATTGGATGGCCGCAAATTAGATGAAGTAAGACCTATTTATATTGAGGTTGATAACCTTCCATCTCCTCACGGATCCGCCTTATTTACCAGAGGAGAAACCCAATCATTGACCACCGTAACTCTTGGCACGAAGGACGATGAGCAAATGTTAGACAAGGCTTATGGTCTTGAGTACGTTGATTTTATTTTGCACTACAATTTCCCGCCATTTTCTACAGGTGAAATTAAGCCGATGAGAGGACCTGGTCGTAGGGAAGTAGGGCACGGAAATCTGGCCATGCGCAGCCTTAGGCAAATGATGCCAACCGGTGAAGATAATCCTTATACAATCCGCATCGTATCCGATATATTAGAATCGAATGGCTCCTCTTCAATGGCTACCGTATGTGCGGGCTCACTTGCATTAATGGATGCAGGGGTTAAGGTAAAAGCGCCAGTAGCAGGTATTGCGATGGGTCTTATTGCCGACAATCAAGGACGTTATGCCATACTAAGCGATATATTAGGCGATGAGGATCACTTAGGTGATATGGATTTCAAGGTCACAGGTACCGAAAAAGGGATTTGTGGTTGCCAAATGGATATCAAAGTAGATGGACTCTCTTATGAAGTGCTAATCAAAGCACTCAATCAAGCAAAGCAAGGAAGATTGCATATATTAGGCAAGATGAATGCTGTCCTAGATAAACCAAGAACAGATTATAAACCACACGCACCGCGTATTATCAAACTATATGTAGATCGCGAGTTTATAGGACCAATCATAGGCCCAGGCGGAAAGCATATACAGGAATTACAAAGAGAAACTGGAACCACCATCTCTATCGAAGAGATAGGAGATCAGGGCGAAGTAGTAATCTTTGGTAAAGAGCTTGCGGGAGTGGAACAAGCTACTGCACGCGTAAGAGGTATTGCATCTAAGCCCGAAGTAGGGACTGTGTATGAAGGCAAGGTGAAAGGGATACAAAGCTTCGGGGCATTTGTAGAGTTCTTGCCAGCTAAAGAAGGTCTTTTGCACATCTCTGAGATTTCTTGGAAGCGTTTAGAGACGATGGATGGTGTATTAAACCAAGGCGACATGATTAAGGTAAAGCTCATAGGCGTAGATCCTAAAACTGGGAAGTTTAAACTCAGTCATAAGGAATTGATTCCAAGACCTGAAAATCCAAATCACAAGCACAATAGCTAATAATAGAAAATTAGGGGCAATTAGTCCTATTAATAACACTAGCCAGTTGAGAAAATTTTCGACTGGCTTTTTTGTTTTTATTATCAGGAGGTCTTCTTATTTCCCCTTAATGAGAGGAATGGAAACTAGATATTAGACGCTAGTCACTAGAAACTAGACGCTGGCTACTTGAGATTAACTAGTTACTTCAGAAACTTCATGATCATAAATCCGAAATCGGTAATCGCCAATCGTGCTCGCCAATGGTGTATCTTGAATCGGTAAAAGCGACTGCGAACCTTGTAAAACCAAGCGTTAGCCCAGGTTTTTGCTGCGGATAATAAATAAAAAATTTGCAAGCAACCCGACCGGAGGCATCGCCCTAGTTATTTTTATTATGAGCTAAATGCCTGCTCATTTGTATTATATTATTTTGGCTATTGAAAAATGGGTAATGAAATTCTACTGAGCTTTTCGGTTTTTTTATATTACAAACAGATTCTTGATTTTAAAAAAAATGTCCATAAAATGTCATATTTTGATCTATAAAGTAACCTTTTTATATTTACTGCGTCTTAGAATTGCCGTCAATTCTTGTCAAAATTCATAATATTTTGAGATGAATTACTTGATCTAGGTCAAATAATCCAAAAAAATGGTTAAATTTACTTGCAGAGAAACTTTTTTTAGGTTAAATGCAACTTTTAAGATAAAAACGGCGTTCAATTTGTTAGGTTAAAGTAATTAATTATGAGACAGTTAAAAATCCAGTACCAAATCACTGTTCGTGAGGGTCCAGCATTAGAGAAATACCTTCAGGAAATCGCACAGCACTCTCCTTTATCACCGGAGCGTGAAGTGGAATTGGCTAAAAGGATAAAAAATGGGGATGATGCGGCTCTAGAAGAGTTATGTGTGAGTAATTTAAGATTTGTAGTTTCAGTAGCTAAGCAGTACCAAAATCAAGGACTGTCGCTTAGTGACTTGATCAATGAAGGCAACATGGGATTGATGAAGGCCGCACGTCGTTTTGATGAGACAAGGGGCTTTAAATTTATCTCTTATGCTGTATGGTGGATACGTCAGTCGATCATGCAGGCATTAGTTGAGAATAGCAGAATTATACGATTACCACTGAATAAGGTGGATTCATATCAGAAAATCAATAAGGTTTTATCTAGTTTTCTACAAGAACATCAGCGCGAACCATCGGTGAGTGAGATCGAAGATCTTACAGGTATGAAAGAAAAAGATGTTCGTGAACTTTTAAAGCTCAATGCACGTCCTGTTTCGATGGATGCGCCTCTAGGCGATGATGAAGATAATAATCCTATCATCAATGTATTAGAAGGCAATGAAGACGATCAGCCTGACATGCAGCTCAATAAAGACTCGCTCAAAGAGGAAGTGCACCATATCCTTTCGATGTTGCATACCCGTGAAGCAGAAATATTATGTGCCTATTATGGACTAGGAGAGGAAAGGCCGCTGTCGCTTGAAGAGATAGGCGAAAAATTTGACCTCACCAGAGAACGCGTAAGGCAAATAAAAGAGAGAGCCATAAGAAGGCTGCGCAAAGTGTCCGTAAGCAAGGAATTAAAACATTTCTTATAAATAGAATCCCCTTTAGTAGGGGATTTTTTTTGTCCTTAATCAATCCCTTTTCAATTTGTGTAGTATCTTGCGCAATGAAAAAATTTGTACTAGCCCCATCCGTACTAGCAGCCGATTTTGGAAGGCTGAAGGAGGAACTAGAAATGATTAATCAAAGTGCCGCTGATTGGCTTCACATTGACATTATGGACGGCCGATTTGTACCCAATATTTCATTTGGCTTTCCAGTGCTCGATGCGATAAAGAAATGGTGTACCTTGCCACTTGATATACATTTAATGATCGTAGAACCAGAACAGTTTTTAGATCGGTTTATCAGTTACGATCCTATTGCACTAACAGTCCATTATGAAGCTTGCAATCACCTTCATAGAACCATACACTATATAAAGTCAAAAAATGTAAAAGGCGGAGTAGCCCTTAATCCACACACTCCAGTGGCTCATCTCAATAGTCTAATCTTCGATATAGACTTGGTATGTATGATGTCAGTTAATCCGGGATTTGGCGGTCAAAAATTTATAGATCATACCTACGCCAAGGTAGGCGAGCTCAATGTGCTCAAACAATCACAAAATCCTTCTTTACTTATAGAAATTGATGGGGGCGTGGGTCTTCAGAATTATGAAAAACTAATCCATACTGGCGCTGATGTGCTAGTAGCTGGAAATAGTGTATTTAGCTCTGACAACCCTTTGGATACTATTAAACTCTTTAAATCAAATATAGAATAAGAAATGAATCTATTAATGTGTTGGATTACTAGACGCTTAAGTAGAATAGGTATGATGTTTATTTGTCTCTGCCTGTGTAGTCTTGCTCAATTGCAGGGTCAAACAACAGTGAAGTTAGAAGGCAGGGCAATCGATCAAGCGGGAAAAAACTTAGGAGGCATTTCTATTATTGCCAAAGGGTTGGATACCCTGAGCACCAATACCTCATCTGATGGCCGATTTGAACTTAACTTACAAAAAGACAGGACTTATGAGATCAGCGTGTATAGCATAACGCATAAATCAGAACCCCGATTAGTAACGGCATATAATGATTTTAAAATCACCTTAGAGCTGGGAGAAAACACCACTGAGATCAATCAAGTGGAGATTGTGGATAAGCGCGCTTCTAGCAGTAATATCTTGCGCATAGCTCCTAAAACATTTGAATTTATACCTACCGCACAAGATAGGGTAATCGCAGTTATTAAGTCCTCCCCTGGGGTGAGTAGCAATAACGAGCTGAGCTCACAATACAATGTGAGAGGGGGAAATTATGATGAAAATCTTGTGTATGTCAATGATTTCGAGGTGTTTCGACCATTCTTAATAAGGGCTGGGCAACAGGAAGGGCTTTCATTCATCAATTCGGATCTCGTGCAGTCAGTCGAATTTTCAGCGGGGGGATTCGAAGCTCGATTTGGAGACAAGCTCTCTTCCGTGCTCAATGTGCAATATAAAAAGCCGCGCAGTAACGCAGGTTCAGCCACAGCCTCCTTATTGGGCAATGCCTTGCATATAGAAGGAGTTTCAAAATCTAAGCGTTTTACCTACCTAGGAGGACTGAGACAACAGGCGAATCAATACCTGCTCAACACCCTCCCCACACAGGGAACTTATAACCCATTTTTTGTCGATCTTCAAACCTATTTTACCTATACACTTAATAACAACTGGGAATTACAATGGATCAATAATTTTACACGCAATAGGTATCAGTTTGTACCCGATTCAGAAAATATTAGATTTGGCACCATACAAGATGCGCTGAATATTAGGGTGGCATGGGATGGACAAGAAAACGATCTTTACAATATATGGATGAGTGGACTAGGTGCAGTATATGTAAGCAATGATCGGAAACTGCAATTGAAGTTTATGAGCTCGCTCTATACCAGTGAAGAACGAGAAGCTTATGACCTCATAGGATCCTATTATATTGGCGAAGTGGAATCTAATCTTGGTGAGAGTGATTTTGGTGAGGTAACTAGAGAAAGGGGGATAGGTGTGCACCACGACTGGGCACGAAATCAGTTGAATGGCAAGTTTTACAACCTCGAACATAGAGGATTTAAAGAAATAAAGAATCACATTCTATATTGGGGGTTAAAATATCAAAATGAAAACATCGACGATAAAATTAGTGAGTGGTATCGCATAGACTCAGCAGGTTATTCATTCCCTTATTCCGATTCACAATTATTACTCTACAACGTATTAAAGACTGATCTTTCATTGCAGTCTCATAGAGTGAGTTCCTTCGTACAAGATCAGGTACTATTATTCCATGATCGATTGAGTATAACAGGTGGCGCGCGCATTCAGTACTGGTCAGTGAATAAAGAACTTTATGCTACACCACGTGTGCAAATAGGGTGGAGTCCTAATAAAAAAATGGATAAGGAAGGCAATATAAAAAGGGATAGCATCAATACCAATTTTAGATTTTCAGCAGGGCTCTATTATCAACCTCCGTTCTATCGCGAATTGCGTACACCAGAAGGTATATTGCAAAAAGATTTGAAAGCTCAAAAGTCTATGCACTTTGTATTGGGAAATGACATCAATTTTTATATGTGGGGGCGACCTTTTAAGTTTACGGCTGAAGCCTATTATAAATCATTTTGGGATCTAGTTACCTATGATATTAAGAATGTCTTGATCCGTTATAGTGGGTATAATAATGCAAAAGGCTATGCTGTGGGTGCTGATTTTCGCATATTTGGTGAGTTTGTACCAGGTGTTGAATCTTGGTTTAATCTGGGCTTATTGCAGACTAAGGAAGACTATGAAAATGATGCATACAATCAATATTATGATGCAGAGGGCAATAAACTTATTGCCGAGCTCATTACAGATCCATCAGTGATTGCTGATACGGTTGTTGTAGAGCCTGGATATATAAGAAGACCTACTGATCAACTCATTAATTGCAGCGTATTTTTTCAGGATTATATTCCTGGCCGCAAGAATTTAAAAATGAATTTGAATCTCTTATTTGGTACGCCATTGCCTTTTTCGCCACCAGGTAATCCCAAGCTTAGAAATGTGTATAGCACACCGATATATTTTAGAACCGATGTCGGATTTTCGGCATTATTGTATCGCAAAGGCAAGAAAGAAGTACCTGAAAAAAGCATATTGAATCACATTGACAATATGTGGTTAGGAATCGAGGTATTCAACTTATTAGGAGTAACGAATACCATTTCTTATAATTGGTTGATAGACTTCGCTGATCGCGTATATGCCGTGCCTAATAGGCTAACCTCAAGGCGAATTAATCTAAAATTTCTTGTGCGGTTTTAATAAGCGTATTCACAGTGTGGTGATCAAAATGAGTTGTTAGATGATTTAATCATCCATTCATTGATTTAGGAATATAAATATTTTGGTTCATTTGTTTTAATGAAAAACTAAGGCGATGCCTACGGCCCGGGCTTTTCGCTCCTATCTTTTAGGAGGAATAATAACGATACAACTAAAATTTCCTACAAACCTAAAATCATCTTACAAACTTTTAAGATACCACCACTAAAATTCCTCCTAAAAGGATATCCACTGCAATCCCTATCGCGAAGAAACGCGGTTTGAGCACACACAATAGTTGCTATTATGATTGATGGTAGTATGAGTTTTATTAATTTGATTATAGAATAAAGTACTGTGATTAATAAATATATATATAATAAATATTTGTAGTTACAAAGAAATCGAACTATATTTGAAGATTATTCACAATCAAAAATTTAACTATTTATGAAAAAATGTATTTATTTTTTTGGAATTAGGGGGGTAAATCTGCTCCTATTTTTTTAAACCATTGAATTTTCCTATTGAGTTTTTCATATATGATATACAAGGTAAATGCTTACAAAATCACAAATTGAATTCAATGTCTGAATCTATTGATATAACTCTATTAGAAAATGGTTATTATTTAGCTAAGATAGTTAATGTTATGGACAATCCATGATTAGCAATTTAGTAATATTCAAATAAGGTGAATATGAAAATTGGATTTTTATTTATCTGGCTATCATTTGCTAGCCAGATAAATTTATCAGCACAGAATTATTTTTGCAAGGTGTATGAAAGTGATACGGCCTCTATTTCTTTTAATTGCATATTTAGTGTAAATAATGGTTATGTTGTCAGAGGAATTGCTGTGTCACAAATTGAACCATACTTATCGCATCTTATGTTGTTTTATTTTGACAATTATGGGAATATTGTCAATTATAAAACATTAAAATCAACAACTGGAAGAATAGGGGCAAATTTCTCTGGTAGAAGTATGTTAAAAACCGAATCAGGCGACTATATTATAAGTTATGGTGCAGAAGATGAATTTATGAGTAATTATTACGATGCTTTTATAATGAAGATTACTTCTGAGGGAAATATATTGTGGGATATTCAATTGCCAGTATTAGTTCAAAATGGAAGAGAAACCTTATGGAGCATATCGCCATTAGGAGAAAATTATGTATTAACTGGCTGGAATGGAGAAGGAGGAGTTCCTGAAAGTTATATTTGGTATCTTATGATTAATGGTGAAGGGGAGGTGCTATGGGAACAACAACACTATTACAATGATACCTACACACTTGGTATTGATGGATATGTTACTAGAGATAAAGAAATTTTATTAGGGGGCAGTACTGGCGCTAGTCTTGATGAAACGGAGGTGTATTATGCCAAGGCTGATAGCATGGGAAATATAATATGGGAATTTACTTATGGAACGGAGGATCAAAATGATGGACAATGTTTTATGCGGCCATTTTATAATGAGAACCTTATAATGTGTGGTTCTACTAATGGATATTACTTGTACCTAAGGGAGGTAAGTCCACAGGGAGATCTACTTAATTCTATACCTTATCAAGAGGGCTTAATTTATATGGGGAACTTTGTCAATGATTTTGACTATACTTCATTCGATGTACAGTTTCCACTGGTAATCGGTCATAAGGATTTTGGTTCTCAGATTAATCAAATAAGTATAGCCTATTTTAATAAATTACTGATAAGAACCTATGAAAAGGAATTAACGATTGACTCAATGTACAATAATAATATCAACGACTTCCGCAAGACACCTAATGATAACGGTTATATGGCTTGTGGCTGGATTGATACCTATCCTAACTATTCTAAAGGATGGATTATGAAAATGGATAGCTTGGGCAATACTTGTAATGGATTTCCTAACTGTGATACTACGATTTTCATTCCGAATACTGCTATGGTTGACTTGCCTATACGCCATCAACTGATCCTATCTCCAAATCCAGTGGCCAATGAATTGCATTATCGGATTGAATGTAATGATTGTAGTGCGTCTGAGAATGTGCTGATCGAAATATATGATCTCACAGGTAAGCTGATAGCCAGTGATCCCCGTCCAGCCTTAATGGAGGATAATACGATGAATACATCAGCATGGCCTAGTGGTATGTATATTATAAACCTAGTTATAAATGGACAACAAATCCATAGTCATCGATTGTTTAGGAAATGATCAAGGGATTATATAATGAGAGGGAATTTTACACATATAGAAATAGATGGATTGTAGATTAATAAATAAATTCTATACTTCAAATCCTTTACTTTTTATTTTCGACATTGTTTAGACCTATAACTATTTAGTATATAAAGTTCAATTGCATTATTAATAGTGGTATAGTGACTGGGATTAGGGTAAATGGATAATTTACATTTGTATTGATGCCCTATAGTCCTAATTGATGATTAAAAGTCTAATGATTGTAAATAATCAATCAAGGGTCTTTATCAATGGATGCTCGCGATAGGGATAGTAGTGGATATCCTTTTAGGAGGCTAAAAATTCTTGACAGTAATTCTATTTGTAGGGTAATTAGTAGTATGTAAAAACACTAAAGATTGTAACTCGCAAGCCTCCTAAAAGATAGGAACGTATAGCCCGGGCCTGTAAGGCATCGCCATAGTTCAATAATTTTGTAATATTGAGTAAACCTAAGTGTTATCTGAGGCCATTTTAGTTTATTATATAGCCATAAAAAAAGCACCCAATCATAAATTAATTGGATGCTCTTGTCCATTCCCGATTTATACCTAAAACGGTGTATGTTTTTTGCTATTTACACGAGCATATTTATGCTATTAGTGCACTAATCGCCATCGATTAGGTTGCCAAAACCACCTAATAGACTTCCTTCTTCTTTTCTTCTTCCACCTATGCCACCATAGGATATGATTCTACTTGCCAATCGGCTTACAGGTAAGCTCTGTATCCATACCTTGCCCGATCCAGTAAGACTGGCATAAAAAAGTCCTTCGCCTCCGAATATGGCATTTTTCACACCTTTTACAAATTCGATGTCATAGTTTATCTGACCAGTGAATCCTACCAGACATCCAGTATCCACCATCAATTTTTCGCCAGGCAATATTTCTTTTTCAATAATCATACCTCCAGCATGGAGAAATGCCATTCCATCACCTTCGATCTTTTGCATAATAAATCCCTCTCCACCAAAAAGACCAGTACCTAGTTTGCGCTGAAATTCAATGCCTACCGATACGCCTTTAGCGGCGCATAAAAAAGCATCTTTTTGACAAATTAATTTGCCACCCATCTCCCACAATTTCACAGGTATAATTTTGCCAGGATAAGGTGATGCGAAGTGTACGTGTTTCTTGCCCATTCCAGTATGTGTAAATAAGGTCATAAATAAACTTTCACCAGTCAATACACGTTTGCCTGCGGATAAAAATTTCCCTAAAAAACCTTGTTGCTGATTAGTGCCATCCCCAAAAATAGTTTCCATGGAGATATTGCTGTCCATCATCATAAAGCTACCTGCCTCTGCCACCACTGACTCACCTGGATCTAATTCGATCTCCAAGCATTGCATCTCCTCACCAAAAATACGATAATCAATTTCGTGTGAATTCATAATTAAAATTTGATTTTTTATTATTTAACCAATTAAACACTACAAACATAATCAATGTTCCATTATTTTTGCTTTTATGAAAATTATTCTGTCATTCTTATTAGCAAGTATATTTATGATCCCAAAATCGGACTGGAGTTGGAAAAAATTGCCTGTATCCTTTGAGGAAAATTTCAGGGGTCTGTGTGTAGTGAATGACAAGATAATATGGGCGAGCGGGACGAATGGGCTGGTCATAAAATCTACTGACGGTGGAAACACTTGGGAAGAACATCGCATCAAGGGTGCGGATAGCTTGGATTTTCGAGGCATTTATGCATGGGATGAAAACAGCGCGATCATTATGTCATCAGGCACCCCTGCTAGAATATATAAAACCATAGATGGGGGCTGTGATTGGTCATTAGTATGGGAAGACACCAGACCTGAGTATTTTCTAGATGCCATGACATTTAGCGATGAAAAAAATGGTTGGATACTTGGCGATCCCATCAATGGCAAGTGGTTAGTGCTCCACACCACAGATGGCGGAAAATCATGGAATACATTAGCAGAAAAAAATCTACCATCGGCATCGGATGGAGAAGCTGCATTTGCAGCCAGTGGTACGAATATACAATGGATGGATGGCCATCTATTTTTTATATCAGGCGGTGCTTATTCTAAATTGTATCATACAGCTAACGAAGGCAACACTTGGGACAGCTATTTCTTGCCTATGAGTGGAGGCAAGAGTAAGGGCGCATTTAGTTTTATAATGACAAGTCCTGAATCAGGCATTGTAGTAGGAGGAGATTATGAAAAGCCAGAGGAGGAGTATGAGAATTGTTATGTAACCAAGGATGGAGGAAAGAAATGGATAGCCGTAAAAGCGCTTTCACCTAAAGGATATAGATCTTGTATCGCTGAGCGCGGCAATAAGTTATTTGTTACAGTAGGAACCAATGGGTCTGATATAAGTGAGAATGGTGGATTGGTGTGGGAAAATATCAGTCGTCAAGGTTTCAATAGCTGTGGCTGCGGAAAAAAAGAATGTTTTGCAATAGGCAAAGGCATCATCGCCAAACTCCAAAAAGACTAGCATTACAACTTCAAGATTAGATAATCATCATTATAGGCGTATTGATATTTTAGGGCTAAATAATATTTTCCTGTGCTAGGAAAAATATTTCCCCAATCTAAATAGA
>CAYZQX010000074.1:0-12382 GCA_964480615.1 uncultured Chitinophagales bacterium
GTAAGCCAGCCAGCCCAGTACCGAAGCGACAGCGTAGCCCTGAAAAGCCCGGACCTGTCCCTGAGCACAGGCGAAGGGCAGGTATCGCCCAAAAAGGCTCTTTAATGGCAATCATTTATTTTTACTAGTAACCTTATTCACAGACACCTGATCGTCGCTGTAATCCAGTTTTTGGAGATCCTAGCAGTATTTTATTCACTCAAGGTCGCTTGGTTTAGTGGTTTTGCGAATTTCCTTTTATTTCCCGCCAGTTTTAGATCGGTCACTCGTCATTTGACTTGGCTATTCTCCTGCATTACAAAATAGCCAGATGAAAAATAAATATTTTTAAAAAAAAGATAAAAAGGTCTTTTATATTTGATTTTTATTTTGTAATTTTGCGTTAAGAAAAGTGAATTAAAAAAAGTGATGCAAAATGTTCTCTAATTCTTGTAACTGTGCGATACGCGCTTGTGTATATATAGCTCAATATAGCCATGAAAATGACTGTATTAATGTAAAGCAGATAGCCAGAGGTGTGGACGCTCCAGAATATTTGATTGCTAAATTGCTCATGAAGATGCGGCAGCATAATTTGATATCCTCCATAAAAGGTGTAAAGGGTGGATTTTTTATGAATTCATCACAAGTAAAATTGCCTATAATCCATCTAGTACAACTCATTGATGGTGAAAAATTATTGTCCGCCTGTGTACTGGGATTACCGAAATGTAGTAGCCTGAATCCATGTCACTTGCACGCCGATTATGTTCACATAAAAGAGGCTATTCGAGGGGTACTAGAAAGCAAGACCATAGGGGATTTAGTGGTAGCAAGTAGAATCGCCAAAGCAAAGGAGTAGCTTTATTTTATAATAATAAAAGATAAAAAGATCCAAAAATCTAAACATATGGAAATTAAATGGACAAAAACGTGTTTGTTGCTGGTTTTACTGTGTATTTGTAGCGCTGACCTAATGTCACAGGATAATTACTTTAAGATCTTAGCTCAATACAGGGTTAGATCCGAATTGAGAGACGGTTATAGGACATTGCAAACTGATTCCTCTGATTTGGCCTTTTTTATAGGTCAAAGAGCAAGACTAATCTTAGATTATAGTAGTGGTAATATACAATTTTATAGTTCCATCCAAGACAGCAGAACATGGGGTGATGAGGAACAAAAAAGAGATATTGGAGGGCTACAAGTCAATGAATTGTGGTCAGAAATAAAACTAAAAAGTAATTTTTCAATTAAAATGGGTCGTCAAGAATTGGTATATGATGACCACCGATTATTGGGAAACTTAGACTGGGCGAATTTGACCATTTCTCACGATGCTTTATTATTAAAATATAGCAACAATGCCAACAAAATAAAATGGCACATAGGGGCAGCCTATAATCAATCGGGAGAGCCTATTTTCGGCACAAATTATGCACTGAAAAATTATAAACTATTAGGATTTAGCTATGTAAAGAAAGAATTCAAAAAAGGTCATACGATGAGTGGTCTGGCCATCATCAATGGGCTGAACTCAACTGTGGAAAGTGCCGATAATCTGAAAGCCACTTACACAATCGGCCCTTTATACAATTACAATAACAATGGATGGAAAGCTGTAGTAGGCGCATATTATCAAGGCGGTAAAACCGAAAATAATTTAGCGCAAAATGCTTATATGCTCAATGTATATGGTGAGCATAAAATAAAAAAAATAATTCTAGGATTAGGGATGGATTACTTGTCGGGCAATCAGGATGATACCAATCTTACAGCGGACAATCATAGCTTTAATACTTTGTATGCCACCAATCACAAATTCTATGGATATATGGATTATTTTTTAGCCATTCCTACTGATACAAAACAATGCGGATTAATGGATGGTTATGGAAGAATAGGCGCTGCCTTTAATAATAAGCTCAGCAGCAGCTTGGATATTCATTATTTTTTATTGGCCAATGAATACAAGCTCGCCAATGCAACTATTGATAAGCCGCTAGGTCTGGAGGCAGATCTCATTATCGATTTCAAGCCTTCGCCAATCCTTCATCTACAAGGCGGTCTTTCCATCTTAGCTGCAAAGGATAATATGGAATACCTGAAAGGGGGCAATTCGGATAATTTGAATACTTGGGCCTATGTAATGGTAAAAATTTCACCTACTATGTTGATGCATGAAATTATCAAATAATATGCTGATGTGGGGTAGGGGATCCCGGCTGAGAAGTACATATTTTTTTGAGAAGTGCGCAAGCAATGGCAATCTCATAAGCACCTGTAATTATATATGGCATCCCACTTCCATAATTAGTATCACGATAAGAAAATTGATTAGTCATACTATACACAATAGCAATACAAATGTATCAATTAGCTAATCATCCTTGCTGAAATTAATATAGTCATTGTTAGATGAATGTTATCCAATAATAAGTATGTAATTAATAAAATAAATTAATAAAAAACCAAAACAATTGTAATGAGAATAGTTGAATTAAAACTATCATTCATTTTTCTTCTAGTGGGATTCGGCCTATTGAGTTGTAGGTCCACAGTTAAGGAAAAGATTGATCCCGCCACAGGGCTTGAAGAAGTTAGTGGAGAAGAGTTGGCCGTGCTGACTGAGGCTCCTAACGTACCTCCTCCAATTACCAGAAAACATTCCACTAAGGTCATTGTGAGCCTGGAAGTGATAGAAAAAGAAATGGAAATGATGGATGGTGTGAAGTACAACTTCTGGACATTTGGAGGCAGTGTGCCAGGTAAATTTATTCGTGTGAGACAGGGTGATTTTGTGGAGTTTCATTTTAAAAACAATCCAAATAATAAGCTCCCTCACAACATTGATTTACATGCTGTTTCCGGACAGGGTGGTGGTGCGGCAGCTACTTTTACTGCTCCTGGTCATGAGACTCAGTTTTCCTTTACTGCAATGAATTCGGGTCTGTTCATATACCATTGTGCCACAGCTCCTGTAGGTATGCATATTGCTAATGGAATGTATGGTTTGATTCTTGTAGAGCCTAAAGAAGGATTGCCAAAAGTGGATAAGGAATTCTATGTATGTCAAGGCGATTTTTATACCAAGGGAAATTATGGCGAAGCGGGATTTCAACAGTTTAATATGGACAAGGCACTAAAAGAACAACCTGATTATGTGGTGTTTAATGGAAAGGTAGGGGCGCTCACTGGTGAAAAGTCGCTAAAGGCAGAAGTAGGTGAAACAGTTCGCTTATTCGTGGGAAATGGGGGGCCTAATATGGTGTCGAGCCTCCACGTGATAGGCGATATATTTGACACAGTGTATCCTGAAGGTGGTACTACATTAAATCACAATATACAAACCACCTTAGTGCCAGCTGGTGGGGCGGCTATCACTGAATTTAAGTGCGATGTGCCTGCCACTTTAATACTTGTGGATCACTCTATTTTTAGAGCATTTAATAAGGGTGCTCTTGGTATGTTGAAAGTAGATGGAAAAGAAAATAATACCATCTTTACAGGACAGCAGGACGATCGTATCTATCAACCTGAAGGTGCCGCACAAGCCATGCCAGATGAACCTACAGCAGCCCTCAAACCAATGAACAAAGAAGAGAAAATTATGCGAGGAAAAGAGATTTATATCAGCACTTGTCAAGCCTGTCATCAAGAGAATGGAAAGGGTATTGAAAATGCATTCCCACCTATCGCAGCAAGCGATTATTTTGCTAGAGATCCTTCATTAGTAGCTAAGACAATTATCCACGGATTGTCAGGAAAAATTACTGTCAATGGCAAAAATTATGATGGTGTAATGCCTAAACAAATATTAAATGATCGCCAAGTCTCAGCAGTAGCAACTTATGTGCTGAATAGTTTTGGCAATGATGGTGGGGATGTGAGTGAAGCGGATGCAGCAAAGCTTAGAAAATAATTGATTATAATATTTATTAATCGCTGTATGTATAATTGTGTGAGGTTGCTAGTATTATTATATTGTTGTTCGCTCAATAGTCAATCTGATACAAGGATGGTGAATATAAAGGGAGGAAAATACCTCCCTTTATACTCATTAGATAGCCAATCCGTAGCGGTAAAACCATTTATGATGGATGTATATCCCGTGACTAACAATGATTATAAAAAATTTGTTATGCAATATCCCAACTGGAATAAGTCCAATATTAAAACCATCTATGCAGATTCCAATTATTTGAATCATTGGTTATCGGACACCACATTCAGTAGCGACTTAGCACATAGCCCTGTAGTGCATGTTTCATGGTTTGCAGCAAAAAAATATTGTGAATGTATGGGCAAGCGATTACCTACAGTTGCTGAATGGGAAATAGCTGGTAGAGCAAGCGAAAAATTAGCTGATGCATCAAAGGTGCTGTCATTTAATCAATGGATACTAAATTGGCTGTCAAAACCCAATCCCAAGCGTTTGCCACCAGTAGGTTCGACCTTTAAAAATTATTATGGCGTATGGGATTTGCACGGATTGGTATTTGAATGGACTTTTGATTTTAATTCAGCACTTACCACTGGCGAGTCAAGAGGCGATAGTGGTCTTGATAATACATTCTTTTGTGGCGGTGGATCTTTTGCAGCTAAAGATATAAATAATTATGCCTCTTTTATGCGCTTCGCCTCACGTGCAAGCGTTAAAGCCAAATATGCTGTTTCTAATCTGGGTTTTAGATGTGTGAAAAATAAATAATGATTATAGATAACCTTACTAAGTTGAACCCTATTGAATAAGTTGATAAATTTGAATAATTTTATGTATTGGGGTTTTGTAATGATGAAGCTTTGTAATGCAATTAAGTAATATGATTATAAAGTTATTCGTAACATTGCCTACCCTAATTGTTCTTTGCTTATGTACTTATCATTGCTTGGACTTAGCAGGAATTTGTTCATTTGTCATCCGGCTATTCAATTCTTGAGGCAGTAAGTGCTAAATAATTGTATTAGCCCTAAGACCATGATTAAATGAATAGGCCATTTGGTGGCAACATTAATTAGATTGTCAAATAATAAAGTAGCAAATTTGTAACCACTGAATGATTAGTCTAGGATTCCTTAAACAGCTGCGAATGGCTGATTAATCATTCCATTAGCTCCTAGATAATAAGCCCCCAATCAGAAAAAATAATTTAAACAAAACAAATAATAAAAACGATAAGACAATGTCAAAAAAAATATATGTCCTGCTCGCAATCCTGAGCGTTTTATGCTTAGTGTCTTGTAATGATAAAGAGGGAAAAGCTTGCTGTAAGAAAGACCCCAATCCGATGCAGGAATTATTAGAAGAAGATATCCCTAGTGAATCAATATTTAACCTTGAAAGTAAATGGGTAAATCAAAATAATGATTCTATGACCTTTCAATCTTTCGGTGGAAAACTTACAATAGCAGCGATGATATTTACGAACTGTCCTTCAGCATGTCCGCGCATTGTAGCTGATATGCAGCGCATTGAATCGAGCCTTACACAAGAGCAGTTGGAAAAGGTACAATTCTTGCTCATTAGCATGGATCCTGAAAAAGACAATCCAACTAGATTCGCCGAATTTATGAATGAACACCGGTTAAATAAAAATTGGAGCGGTATCTCTTCCTCACAAGATGCAACCATGGAAATTGCCAATGTATTAAATGTGAGAGTAAAAAAATTAGAGGATGGTGGCTTCGATCATTCTAATGTAATTCACCTCATCGATCGCAATGGAAATGTTGTATTGCAGCAAAATGGATTGGCACAAGATCCTACTAAAATGGTCGAACAAATTAAATCTTTAATGTAAAAAATCAGTTTAAAATAATATGATGAATAGGAATAAAATCAAAATAGTAGCGCTAGCTACTTGCACTGTTTCGATATTCTATTTTTCTTGTGGCGGTAATGATAGTAAAGAACCCGCTAAGACACAGAATACGGAATTGCCTAAGTCCATGATCGAAGAAAAACCAGTGGTGAGCGATCATGATGCCAAGATTGCAGAGGGCAAGTTAGTATATGAAAAGACATGCCAAGTATGTCATCAAGCCGACGGCAAAGGTCTGCCATCTTCATTCCCACCTATTGCACAATCCGATTATTTAGCTGCGGATATCAATAGGGCAATTGCAGGAGTAGTAAATGGTTTGACTGGTGAAATAACTGTGAATGGTCAGAAATATAACCAAACCATGCCAGCAACAACATTGACTGATGAAGAGGTTGCTGCGGCATTCACATTTATCCTCAATAGCTATGGCAATAAGGGTGGAGATGTTAATGCTGATCAAGTAAGGTCACAGAGGAAATAGGGAATTAATCCATTAGCTATCAGGCCTTATATATTTACAATTGTGCTTGAGTGTGTGATGCAAAATGTCAACTAATAGAACATCGCTGATTGTAAGTATATGATGTTCCATAATTCTTCATTAGATGATTATGGCGATGCCTTACAGGCCCGGGTAACTTTTGACACTATATGTATTATATACTTTACTACCCTAAATGTAGGACATAATATTGGGCTATCATAAATTCAATATCCTAAATAGATTATTGTAATGTGATATGGGGCAAGTTTAGATTAATTAATTAAACCAATTTATTCTTACCTTAGCACAAAATTTATTTGAGCCAATCTTTTATTCCTTGAATATAACCATGAACAACCAAGAATTAATCCATAAATTTTATACCAGCTTTTCTAATGGGGATGCCACTGAAATGGTCAGTTGCTATCATCCTGAAATAGTATTTGAAGACCCAGCCTTTGGAATATTAAAAGGAGAAGCTGCTAAAGCTATGTGGAAAATGTTGCTCAGCAATAGCAAAAATGGTTTGAGAATTAAGTACCAAGATGTAATTGCTAATGAACATACTGGCTCCGCTTATTGGATTGCCGATTACCTTTTTAGCCAAACAGGACGACCAGTAAACAACCATATTCATGCAAGTTTTGAATTTAAGGATGGCCTCATCTATAAACATAAAGATGATTTCAACTTATGGAAATGGAGTCGCCAAGCATTGGGTACACCAGGCCTATTGTTGGGATGGTCTGCCTATTTCAAAAAGTCATTGCAAAAAAGAACAAACACCCTTTTGAAAAAGTATATGGAGCAGCATAATGTACAATGATAAGCTTGTAATTAGTAATCTACTGTATTAGCGATAGACTCATCCATAGCTTGTATGCAAGTTAATATTATCAGTTACAAGGTGGAGAATTTAATAGGGAGGCATTTAGTTTTTTTTATACCTAGATTGTTAATGTATTCTTCTATTGTGGGTTAATAGTCAAAGGTATGCTTTGTTAGGATAATCTACCTAATCTTATTATATGTTCTTAGTGGGATTTGATCAAGAGTAAAGATAAAAGTTGGAGAATAAACATTAGGTACTGAACACAAGACACTGAACTTTATTAGGTATGGTGTTTCAATTTTTCAGAAATTATTTATTATAGATAATTTTAGAGATCGTAAATGCTATAGATACTACCCTGAATGATGCCATTGAATAGAAGTAGGCAACATAAATAGTATGTGTAGTATCTTTCGAATTATTATTTCAAGTTGTATTCGCGATAGGGATGCGGAATGGTTTAGTCTTTTTAACTGACTCCTATCACTGATGTCTTAGATAAGTTTTGTAGTTATCATCAGTCGCAAATATATAGAGAAATAAATAAGGAGTCAGTGAAAAAGACCGAAACGCAGTGTAGCCTGGAGCAGCCCGGGCCTGTAAGGCATCGCCATAAATGTATAATATTTTTCTTGGAATAATGTATTAGGGGTATCAATCTATTTTGTCGTTATTAGATTAATTGTAGGAATTCTTCTGGTAATGAAAAAGCAGCGACTCAATAGAAATAATATTACCAATCACCCTTTTCTTAATCTTGGTTATTATTGTACAAGCAATTATACAACCTTGAATTCTATATAGTCTATTTTTATAGTTGAAAGCTAATATACTTAATTGTCAATTGATTGGCAAGGTGCATTTTTTCGTAATGTGTTTTTATATACAAGCGATCATCCGCAGGATTGATGGCATACACATCGTTGTAATTAGCTTGTATTGTAAGCCCTAATTTTTTGATTACTTCGAGTGTGAAATGATAGAGGGGATCACTATCTGTCTTGAGATGGATAAGGCCACCAGGCTTCAATATTTTTTTATAACGCGCTAGGAATGGTGGACTGGTGAGCCTCCTATTTTCTTTGCTATCGCGCAGGAAGGGATCGGGAAATGTGATCCATATTTCATCCACTTCATCCTTTGCAAAAAACAATTCAACTTGCTCAATACGTGTGCGCAGAAATCCAATATTTTTTTGATTATTTTCTAAGGCGATTCGAGCACCAGTATATATTCTATTGCCCTTGAGATCGAGCCCTAGTATATTTTTATGAGGCTCAAGACTTGCCAGTGAACGCGCATAATCCCCATGCCCACAAGCGAGTTCTAGTACTAAAAATGTATTGCCATTGTCAAAAAAATTTTGATTCCACTCGCCCTTGAGCTCCACTTCTTGACCACCTGCACTGATGAGTCGAGGATCCGTGAAATATGGATTCTGAATCACATTGCTGTAGTTATTAATCTTATCAAACTTATATAATTTCCCCTTTGTCATTAGCCGATTTTATATTGAATTATTGTGTGTACTTATTTAGTGGAAGAGCGTAAACGATTAATTTGATACTCGTGGTGTTTCCAGTGGTCGAGTAGAAATTCCAAGGTTTGATGTATGTTTAACCACCCCGATACAGGATGTTTAAATAGGGCTTTGTCAGCAAGATCTTGAGGGATCTCATGCATAAATTTATAAAGCGAGTTGCGGTTGTTTTCATACCTCATTTTTGTATCAGCCCAGCTAGCAAACTCGGGTAGTT
This sequence comes from uncultured Chitinophagales bacterium, assembly GCA_964480615.1. Classification (GTDB taxonomy): domain Bacteria; phylum Bacteroidota; class Bacteroidia; order Chitinophagales; family UBA2359; genus CAYZQX01. Next base: position 8,878 of record CAYZQX010000074.1, read on the forward strand.
GTGAAACTACTTCTGGCGCTTTGACTCTAAGAGGGGATAATAAAATTAGTTTTAGTCCAAGCTTTTTAATACTTGTACTAAAAGATGGTTTGTTCAGTGTTTCTGGATGAGCTAGTTTTTTTGACATATATTTTTGACCCAGTTCTTCGATCAATAAGAGGTGGTGTAAGACTTGCATCATTGACCATCCATTATCAGCTGGTTTCTGATTCAGTTTTTCATCACTGAGCTTATCATATATTTCGAATAAGCTTTTGCGTTTGAGTTCCAGTTCCTCCCATATTGGCTTTATAGATTCTAGATTCATATAGGGTGTTGTTGATAATGGCAAGGTAAGTTGTTACTAGGGTTATTCGGATAAAGAATAATTATACTTAATACAATTAAAGTAGTTTCCAAAACTGTTCGAATCGGTCATCTTTTTCTTTATCGAAATCATAATCCAATATAGATCTTATTCGCAGGTATCCTTCTATACTTTTGGCAAGTTCATATACATAGGTCTCTTTTTCTGGTGCTAGTTGGATGAGGGTAAGTTTATCATCTTTTTGTTCCCAGTTGCCACTGAAGCTGCGCTCTATTTTATCGAATCTATTGCGATACACGGTTAGGTAGGTCCCATTTTCTCTCAGGGATGTTTCTATACGGCTAAGCCCTGTGCGCTCTTTAAAATCAGTTGAATCAGCTCTGAAATAATTAGTAGAGTCTTTAATGCCTTTGACGGAAGGCATTACGACATTGAGGGCCATTACCCGCCAAGTTCCCACTAAGGATTTATTGCCGGATAGCACAAAATCTTTTTTTATTATTTCCTTGCCGATGTCTTCTTTGTTGGGAAATTTATCCTTGGATTCTGCTACTTGTGCAGCGGGTTTTCCTTCTGGATTTACAGTAACCTTTTCATTCTTACAAGTTGCTGCGCTGAGGACGATAATGGTCAATAAAAAACCTAAATATTTCATCTTTGATAATACTATTTTAATGCAAAATTATAATTAAACTGTTAAAGTGAACCAATGGCTGGCTATTTCTTGCCCATTGATCACTAAATCGATCTTGTGTCGGCCACTGTAATAGTCCCTGGTATTTATTTTTTCAAAAGGATGAAACTTATCCCATTCCATTGTTTTGAGCGGGGCAATGCTGGTGTTTTTCCAGCGAAATACTTTGGGGATATATTGATCTCTTGCACGGAGAAAGTGAATTTTATAATCAATGACCAGCAGTTGTTCATCCCCTGAATTATTGAATATTTCCAAGTCCATTTTTAGCCTTTCCCCAATTTTCAGATGCAGTGGACTTATCTCAAATCCTTTGAGTAGGATATTGGGCTTTTCATAGCCCATCATAGAAAGCGCTATGGCGTTGCCATCTTTTAGCAGTGTTCTCAGTGCGTGGGTGATTAATCTTTTGCGCTCAGGGCTTGCGTTATCCATCCATCGCTTCAATTCGTGGATTAGAAGCTCAGGGTGCGATTTTGACAAGTCATTAAGGTTATTGGCTACCGAGTTGCGGACATATTGCGAGGGGTCGTCTTTGAGCCTGTAGAGCAAAGAAAACAGAGGGCGTGGATCGCGATCAAATACAGTGAGTCGTCCCGCCCAGGGAAGTCTCGGTCTAATGCCTTCACTGCTCAATCGCCTTACATGAAAACTGGGATCACTGGTCCACTCAATCAGCAATGGCCACACTTTTTCAGGATATTTTTCAAAGAATGGTCGGATAGCATATTCCCCAGTCATTCGCTGGGTTAGTTCATAGATAAAGCGAAGTGATAGATCCGGGTGGTCCAGCCCATAACGCTCTACATAGCGCGACATAGGTAACAGCCAGTAACCTGACTTAAATATACCTACTTCATAGGGATAAGCTGGGCCTAGTATCGCAAGAAAGATACCGATTACCTCCGAATAGGAATCAGGCAAAAACTCATTCAATGTCTGTGCAAAAAAATTAACCCTGTCCTTGAGTTCTAACCGATCAACACCATGCTTAATCTCATCTTCAAAGGCTTTGCTGTTAAATCGAGGATAATAGGGTAGGATCTTAATGGCATACTCCCTCGCTAAAGTATGATTGTATAAATTTTTTAATGGTTCATATCCTTCCAAAGCTTGTAAGAAATTTTTTTAGACTCTATTAAAATCATCTTCATATCTTGTTATATCATCCTCACCAAAATAACTACCTGATTGCACTTCAATAAATACCAAGTTGAGATCACCCTCATTAGCTACCCTGTGCTTACTGCCTTGTGGAATGTATATATGGTCATTTTGCTTTAGCTCATATACAATGTCATCAAGGGTCACAGTAGCTATCCCCTGTGCTATAACCCAGTTTTCAGATCTGAATTTATGTGACTGATAGCTCAGTCTTTTGCCTGGCTTAACAACTATTTTTTTTACTTTAATTGTATCCGATTCAAGCAGGATATCATAATAGCCCCAAGGCCTTTTTGACTCGTCTTTCATATTAGAAGCTGTAAAAATAGAAAATCCGCTTCGCATTAGCGCAAAAGCGGATTTTAATAAGACTTAAATTTTGGAATTTATTTTTTCTTAAGCAAGTTTCCTAGGAATCCTTTACCCATATCCAGTAAGTCATCAGCTACATTGCCATCGTGGTCTCTATCAATCAAGTTGCCCAATACGCCGAGCTTATTGCCTGCCGATTGCTGTTGCTGTGGCTGACCACCACCTGACAATACAGAACCGCCTCCTGCACTGCCCAATACGCCTTTTAGGATATTGAATATCCCGCCAGCATCCAAGCCACCGCTGCGTTGCTGCTTGCCCAGTCCTCCCATTAATAGGGGGCCGAGGATTTGTAATAAGCCACCCGCCTGGTCACCTGATAAGCCGCTGTTAACACCTAAATGCTGAACTACTTGCTCTTGTTGATTACCCAACACATGCTTCATGATACCCGCTCCAGGGCCATTCTGCCAATTGCCCAAGAAATCATCCAATGAATCCAAGATGCTGCCATCGTGGTCTTTAGAGAGGGCATTGTGTAAGGAAGCAGCACCCTCAGGTGTCGAGGCATTCTGCGCCATCGCCTTCGTGAGGATCGGTAAAGCCTGACTAATAGCCGACTGTACCTGCTCAGGATTAGCGCCTAATTGACCAGCCATTTTTTGCAATGTGTTTGCATCCATTTGGCCCAGTAAACTTTCTAATAAGTTTGACATTTGCTTGTAAATTATGATTGTTGAATAAATTATTGAATATTGATTCCTTACTGTCCTAGTTTGGACTGTATTTTAATAAAGAGTAACAAAGATAATCTTAAAAAAATTATTCTGATTATAAAGCTTATAATTTTACTGATCTTGAGTGCTCAATCATTCATAATTTCCGAAAGCTGATAGGTGAATCTCGATTGGTGATTGAAAAACAAAATGTTAGTTCAATACTTATTTTGTGTGAAGAGTTTTATATTATCATGTACCATTTCTAGTGCTTGCTAAATAACTCAAAACAGTAAAATTTTTGGCGATGCC
>CAYZQX010000075.1:0-12345 GCA_964480615.1 uncultured Chitinophagales bacterium
TAGTTTGCCATTGAGATTAATAATCTCTTCTAAATAATCAATCATGTCTTGGCTGAGAATTCTTTTAGCACCATCTCCGCACCAATAAATACCGTGGTTAACATCGAAAAAATCTTCAAATACAGCTTGTTGCATACAAAGATTTATGACTACATAATCAGCCCAATAGCGATAGGGTTCTATAAAATCATAGGCTAATACAGGTCGATTATACTCATCGGCGTGAAAGATGCCAATGGCTGGATCAATACCTGTTTTAATAAGTACTGTTTCAACTTCTTTATAGAGCATACCGTAGGCATAATTTAGCATAGCATTATACATGTCTTTAGCAGGGTGCTGGCTTCGGCGTTCAAAACTAAAGGATGGCGGTAAAGCACCGCTAATACAAGCAAAGTATTGCATACTACATTGGCCTTCGATACCTCTAATACTGCTTTTCCATTCAGAGGTTAATAGCGCGGTCCTAATTTGAGTTATCGCTTTCATTAAATTATTAATGGATGCATTAATTAACCTTGTTAGTATATGCGCTGACCAGCTATCAAGGGCTTGTAATATTAGTATCTGATTGTTTAGTTTTTCAATGATCCAGTTGATTGCTTTGAGTTTACCTTGTTCGGAGTTTGCATAACTGGGTTGATTTTTGCGCACAGTTGCGATGGTGCCAAACTTGCTATCCCATAGCCTACCTATAGGAAATCCATCACGACCTATAAAAATCAAATCGATGTGAAACTTCAAAGCGGTCGCAATAGCTTCATAGGTTACTGAGGTTGCATTGTGCATCACAATACTTTTAATAGTATGTATGGGTATGCTAAGTATTCCATCTATATTTTTGACAGCGTAACAACCATCTTTTATATAGAGATGCGTACCTCTCTTATTGATAACGATTTCCATACGAATTAGCAGATTTTATTTCCTAAATAATATAATTAATAGTACACAAATATAAGGTGAAAGTAGTGCAAGAATACTGCACTTAATAAAATAAATATTTTTTAATAGGGAGATCTATTATGCATACATTACCTGCTAATATATGGTCAGGATAATATAATAATTAAAGTCCTAATCAAACCATTAGCTCTTTGTAAATTATTACTAGATCTGTCAATTGTGAAAGTATAGTATTTTCTTCGCGATAGGTATGCGGAATGGTTTAGTCTTTTACCCTGCCTCACTTTACCACTTTAGTTGATAATGCGGTAGAAAAGTTAGTGGTAATTATGAATAAATAGGATGTATGATGAGGCAGGGGACAAGACCGAAAACAAATCGAGCTTGCGAAGATTCTGGCGGCCATTGAATAAAAGTAAATGCCAGTAAGTGAAGCCTTGAGCAGCCTGGACCTGTCCCTGAGCTATGGCTAAGTGCAGTCATCGCCAATATCTAAATTAAAAAGTGTGCAATTGAATTGATAATAATTAGGGCTTGTTAAATGACTCTGAAATCATTTATTGTAATAGGTTTTAGCTATTTAGTGCAATGGATATTCGCACAATTTTATGGGATTCCGCAATTAAGCTTGCATCATATATATACAAAGTGATCTCTTAATAGTACTCCTTGAAATTGTATTAGCGATAGGGATCGACGCAAACCAAGCGATAGCGCAGGTCCTTGTTGCCATTAGAAAAATAACAAATTCGCAAGTAACCCTACAGTGAAACAGCGTGTAGAGAGGAGTATAGCGTAAAACCGAGCGATAGCGCAGGTTCTTGCTACCTATAGCAAAAATAAAGGTGCAAGTAACCCGGGCCGCAGGCATCACCATAATTGCAAACTTATGAGTAATTTAGCAAGCCCTAATTAAAATTGTCAGCTGAACCACTTAGTGATAATATTTTGTACGCAAGCTTATTTCAAGATTAACATATTAGTGTAATCTGAAACAATGCAAGATTTTGATAATACAAAAATTCAATCGTTAGATTTTCATAATTAGTTGGAGTATCATTTTGTTATGCATATCATAAATATTGTCCTTTGGCATATTGAGACTATTAAATATTACTGGCAGCAGGGAGCTCAGAAAATCTGGTACTTCCTTGTTTATGGAATCCAAGGTGATTGAATTGTTTTTATGAGCAATAAAGCACCTATTACGCAATAAATTAATGCCTTTGTTGCGATCGGTATTAAAATGAGATACTGTTTTTTGTATAGTGTTAATCAACTGTTTAGTTGAATGGTCGCTGTATTTGATTGCACAAAAGGCCAGTTGGAAGGGAAGTCCAAATTGTGAAGCTATATCAGGATAGATCATTTTAATTTCCTCCACGTACTGTGCCATAAATCTATCCTGATCGCCAGTACGGTTAAAATTATATTTTTCACTTTTATTATATAATTTTACAAGAGATATGCTTAATTCCTCAATTAGCCTATAATAAGTAGCAACTCCGAGCGTATAGTTGCCTGTTTTGAAAAATATTTGACAGATGGCAGCGATTTCAAAAATATCAGACTTTTCTTTATCGCTTAGTGGTAAATTCGGCAGGATTTCACCTCCGGTTTTTCCAGTTCCGTAATAATAAAATTCGTTTAGAGGACTATTAGGAGAATTGAATTCTTTGGTATTTGCCTTGACATTTTCCCGATTGAAATTAAATCTATCAGCAGTGAAGTTCACATATCTAGTTATATATTTGGGCATGTCCTTAGTTTCAATTTTTTCTAGTACATCGACGGCAGCATCAAAATGATATTTATTGCAAAATTCCAGAGCAAGTTTAAGAAATTCATATTTGTTGTGATTGCTTTTTTCAATTTCGCGTTTATTATTATTTTGGTCCACATAATAGAATGCGTACTGACCTTTATCAAAGTAAAATTCGATTAGTGTGCGAATAACACTTTTGAGTTGCGGCGTACCACCAGCATCATTATAAATGATGTTACATACTGGATGTGCTACTTTGATTTCTTTTAGGAATTTAGACAATATGTTGAATATCACGTGTTCATCAGTAGGGTTTTCATTTACTTCTAGTAATTTAACACCAAATGGATTATTTTTTTCCAAAATACTTTTAATGATTAATCCTTCAAAGTAAGTGTCTTGGTAATTAAACTTAGGATCATTCTGATTGGTAACAATAATGTATATTGTATCAATATTGGACTGACCAATATAATTTTCTAATATTTCTATTGATACAAATGGTTCTTCGGTATCAATGTTTTCATAGATCTTTTGGGTAATTGCTCGAAATTTTGAAGTTTCGATTTTTTCACCTTTGTATTTGATATTTCTATTTCCTATATTTGTGATAAAGATGGTCTGATTCATAAGGATAATTTTATCCACCCAAGTGGCATGAGGAATAGTTCGTCGTTTTCGTTAATTTTGAAGGCAAATTTTCTGGTTTTTTTTGCAGGGAATTGATCATAGATATTTACTTTTTTGGTGTGGTCAGCACTCAAATTGGTTAATCTAGCTGTTATACTGTGAAACCCTGATCCCATGCCTAGCCTTATTAAGGCAGCGTTATTTGAATTATTAATCATACGTAGTTTTTCTAGTTCTTCCATTATTATATCAGTACATTCATCGTTTGTAAATGTTTCAAAGAATTTTATTTCTCTGTCTAAATAAGCTCTGGAATGGGATCTTATTATATCTAATAACCCATCTGCTGTTAAATTTGCTATAAGGTTGTAATTCGGAATTTCCTTCCTATAATTGAGTAGAAAATTTTCTTTATAATTGTTTGCAATTGAAACCTTGAGTATTGAATTCATTTTGCGATCAATACATTCATAAGCATTAACAAATGATATGGAGTCAAATTCGGACATGTGCCCTCCTTTGCTTTTGTTTTTCCAGTTGCCGATACCAGAATTGTTTTTATCATATCCCGCAGCAAATATTTTAACTGGATATATATTGTAACAAAAATCATCTTCAGGATCAACAAATTCGATGTCGGAACTCCTAAAGAAACGCATTAAATTATTGCTGATATCACCAAACAATGCTGACTTGCTAGAGGCTGAGAATGAATTATTGCCAATCAAGTACTTTAATAAAATTCCGGATGCAGCACCTTTGAATGAACTACCAGGGATAATAAAATTGCCTAGTCCCGTTTTGATATGCTTGTTGATCGTATTAGGTTTTTTGCCTGCAATAACGAATTCAGTACCTGGTAATTCATCAATAATTTCCCTTAAATCACGATCAAAGTAGGTGTCTAACTCAGTACTATTGCTATTGATTATTTTCTTTACATAATTATCAATTTCAAGAGGAGTCATTTTGCTAATCAAATCCCTGTTGTCGTAAAGTAGGTATTTATTCTTTCGTTGATTAATCTTTATATAGTCTAATCCATAATTGTACACATTGCCACCTCCTTGACCAATGTGTACAGGGGAAATGGTAGTTACTTTATAATTGAATGTTTTATTAATAAGATCCATGATTATTGCTTTTAATTTAGGACGGGAATGAATAGGGCACGGCCATCTCTCCATATAGGATGTGAAATAGCATCAATGGCTGGTTTTAGATCTATGACACGACCATAGACTGATTGGAAATTGTTGTTATAAAACACAGAACCTTCAGTAAACATATATACGGTTTTTTTGCGCAGAGAATGATAGGGTTCACTGATCCATCCTCCTCTTTTTGTCATTTCGTACATGGGATCGTGTTGGAGCATATCCGTGAGTTCTTGAAAATTTGCTGGCAGGTAAAGGCTAAGATTGCTCATTGCATTGGCGTTAATTGGTTGGTTCATAGTTAGTTCTCCTAGTGACCAAGTAAACTTACCATTGCCCACACTTCTATCAGTACCTAGCCCTTCTTCAGCTAGGTAATCCAATGCGAGATAAAGTTTATGTTGCATAGCTTCATCGGCTTCATAAATAAAATATAGTCCACATCCCTCTTTAAAAGTTATGCGATCGGTATAGAATAAAGAAGGATCCGATTGATCCCAGGATTTCTTAATCCTCGCTACCACATTGCTTTCCCATAATTCTGTGTTAATTGGCTTAGAGCTCATAAATTTGCCCTTTAAATGATCTTGATGAACTTCATTAAAAATTCCATTTGCCAATGCTTCGTAGATATAGTGATCCAGATATAAAATCTTTTTCATTTTTTTTCCTATACTATTATCTATTGAATTTTCCATTTTATTTTTTAACCTCATTTTAGGTAAAAAATAGAGTTGTTCATTATTGTTCAGTGTAGTATAAGGAAAAAGATTTGAAGCTATTAGGTTAAAATGGCCAAATTCTTGGGTGGATTTAGGTATCCAGTCACTGTGGCCCATAATTGACCAAGCTTGCATTATCGCCGCAATGAGGGTGTCGCTTTTTATGGTTATCTCACTGGAGGTATATTCATTAGGTCTTGTTCCTGAAAAATGCACTGGCGAATTAAATGATAATAGGATGGTCTTATAGCACTTATTCAGCTGCATTCGTATATTCTTTAATGATTGGTTTGCCTAAATTAATTTTCACCTGTCCATAGCCACGGCTGCCTGAACCTCCAAGATAATCATCATTGAGCAACTCAATACCGTATTTCAATAGTTTATCAAATTCTTCTTCGATTTTTACAGGATTGTCAGCATCATTCTCCGTAATAATATTTATTACAAAGTTTACATCAAAAATGGATCCTGCTGGTACACGTTCAATAAATCTAGGATTTTCTGCTGTGCCTTTGATGCGATCAATACTGTTCTCTGGTTTTATTTCGCTATATGGTAAATCCAGGTTACTAGTTTCAGATAATTTCTTTTGTGAGCTTTCACTCAAGAATGCATCTCTTACGATTAGCCGACTCGGACGGCCAGGGTATTTTGGATTTTTTGAATTTTCCGATTTTTCTGAGCCATCATTAGCACCAAATAATTTTGAGATCAATGAGTTGTTGTTTTTTGTGGTCTGTTCGAATCCATGTACGATATCTAATAGGCAGCGAATTTTTCCTTTTAGACTACTTCCTGGTATATATGGTTGTTTGTTATCCTTTCTACGAAGGATTGGGCTATCTACCCCACCAATTTCTACATTGTCTTTACTATCTCCTATGTGGAGTCCTGTAATTAATTCTAGCGTTCCGCTATAAAATATTTTTTTATGCAATTTTATTTTCATAATACAATGGATTATTTTTCTTTAGAATAAAATTTATGATAGGCGACAATTGCCTCTAATAACTTAGCAAAATTTTTAAATTTGGTTTCATCTTCCTTTATTTCACTAACTAATGAAGATACGATGTTAAATAAATCTCTTAGTTTTGGTTTTTCTTTTTCAGGAGCTCGCCCCACGTCATAGGCTAGTTGAGGCACTAGGAGAATAATGTCACTCTTGCGTTTTTGAAAATCCACTTCTATTTTTTTTACCGCCCCATAAAATTTTCTGAGCTTGGTGGTACTTATGCCATCGCTAGAAGTAGCAGAAACACAAAAGTATTCTCCTGCTTTTATTATCTCCGATAAATCTTTAATTCCTTCATCAAGGATGGTTTTTGGAAATTTAGGTATCATATAATTAAATTTGAAATTATGAAAATATTATTTTGACTTTTTACAGCACAATTCAGCCCATCTTACAGCAACAATAAAGGCCTCGAATCTGAACCTTTCAGGACTGAACTCAGTTACTAGTAACTTGATTAGTTCGTCTATTGCTTCTATTTTTTTATTGTTGTTATTGGCACTATCTTTTTGCCTAGTAAGTTGATAGGCAGCGTTCCATCTCCAACTAAGATCGGTGCCATTGCTACTTCGATTGATCTCATACCAGTCCATCATATTGTGTAACAACCCTTTAGAAATATATTGATTTTCGATCCAGTTAATTAACTTGTTTTTCCATTCAACTACTAGTGACCATTCAAATGACCAGTTAATATTTATCCCGAAAATATTAATCGCATTTTTTGATTGATTATTGTAGTTATGTAACTTAGCACAGTCTTCTGCTTTTCCAGCGCTTTCAGCAGCTTTTGCTATTGGGAATTTATTATTTACAATGGAGATTCCACCTGAGATTGTTAAGTCTGGCCTGCCTACATATCTTTCAAATTCAAATCTAATATCGGCTGCAAATTCAATGATTAAATCCCATCTCCCTACAGCAAATAAGTCATCACCTCCTGAATAAACGATATTGATGTTTTGACTATATTTATCTGAATTTCTTAAAGCGTTAATGTATCCGCTAAAAAACAGATCGAGTTTATTGGATAGGGTTGCATAGGCTGAGAAACTTCTTTTGTCTGCTTCTATACCATTAATAAAAACTTGACCGAGCCCATCTACATCCATTCGTAGAAATCCTAACTTATCTAAACCATTTTTATCATCAGCACTCAATTCTTCGAAACTGAGTATATTTCCATTTTTTGTTGCAACATTATTGCCTCCATAATACCTAAAACCATAACTATTGCCACTTCCATTTTTATTGTTCAGGTAGTTGATTTCCTTGGTTATAATTTGATATACAAAGCAATTGTTTGTATTTTCATTAATGCGTTCTTGTATATACCAGTCACTATCTAATAAGGATATTTTAGAATTGTTACTTTTATTATTAGCCATTGTCACACTTTGGTATTGATGAGATCGCAATAACCTACCTAGCTTAACTTGATCTAAAACATATGGCAATACGCTCATTGGTTCATTGTCATCGATTTCTTCGCTTGTCAGTACTAACCTAGTTGATTCTTCTCCAGTGAGTTCGCATATCTCAGCTAAGCCCGTACCTGAGGCTTCAAAAAAAGTGTTGAACTCGTTTTCAGTTCTTAGGCTGTTCAAGTATTTGCTATTTTTTTTAATTGATGCCGAACCCAACGCGTTTTTCCATAACTCACCAAGCGTAACAGCCTCTTGTATATTTTCCATTCTTATTATCAGTCGTGCCGATTTGTCACTTTCATTCGTAGGCTTTTGGTAATTGAAAGCTACACCACCGAAACACAGGTAGAGTTTGGACTTATAATCATTCCATATTGTTTTAGCTGCATTTATTTCTACTTGATGCATAGCATCATTAACCTTTTGAGTGTTTGGGAGCAGTAAAAAGGTTTTCCCACCGCTTGAATATACTATGTGTGATTGTGTGGCTTGAATATCTTGGTGCGCTAATATTTGATTAATAATTGAATCTTGCATCAATTGCAAATAATAGGATCTGCCTTTTAGGCTTTTATTAGCACCTTTACTTGCGATATTGTATATAAAATTTTGAATGCCACTTAAATCTATACACCATAATTTTATTGGGTAATGATTCGAGCTTACTTGAAGATTTTTATACCTGTCCCATAAATGAAATGCCTCAGGGTAGGCCATTTTATAGTCATAAAGACACATAGCCATTGCCCCAGTAATTTTCAAATGATCAAACAAGGAAATTTCAAGGCTGTCATTGGTTGAAGCAGGAATACACCATAAGTATTTTTTTAGCAAAAAGTAAAGTGAATTTTCGAAGGCTTTATAATCGTCAACTGGCAATAAGTCAAACTCATTGGAAAATTCCTCCCATAACTGCTCATACTCTAAGGTAAGGTCATTTCCTTCGGTATATTCAAAAGGAAAAATGGACTCGTCAATTTTAAGCGGTTTTAAATTGTATGCGTAATGTGAATTCTGCTGGCATTGCCCATTAATTTTAAGCTTTTCAAAAATGGAGTAACTCCTTTGCTTTTTGTAGCTGTAACGACCAAGTTCAGGTTCATTGGTATATTGCACATCAGCGGCTCGATCGATTGCACTTGACCACCAATCCGCCAGTTGGATAATGCTTTGCAGCTCAGTGTTTGGATAATGATGGTTTGCCGCTAGATTTATGAAATTATCGTTTGTATTGTTATCATTGATCACTCCATAACTAGGGGGAATTATCTTGTTAAATAAGGATTGTTTTTTCTCTAAAAAATCAACAGTCCATATTACATGCTGTCTAGTAAAGGTACCAATGGCTGATTTAGGACATATTTGTCCCGCTAAATTTTTAGCGTGTTCCGAAATTTTCTTCGACTTATCATAAAAATCGTCACTACGCTGATAAAATTTTCCAATATCATGTAGTAGTGCAGCAAGATATACCACATCACGTTCGGTATTCCTTGTGATTTGTTGATCTCTTTTTTCCATTATTAAAAGTGAATTTTAAAATTCGATATTCGATTTTGAAATTTCTATTATCTTTTGCGAATTTTGTTGATTGAGATTGGTCTTTGAAACATAGATAGTTCCAAAGCCCATTGTAATATTTTTTCCTAATCCGATGCCTTCAGGAAGATAAACATTGGTGATTATTTCCAAATTGAATCCCATAAGTTTTTGCCCTTTTACAGGTACTAATTGAGGTTCTTCGAATTTGGTTATTTTGCATGTGATTTCTTTTTCAATTTGCCAATCAACACCCTTAGCCATTGAAAGAATATTGCCAATAAACTTTTTTTCCAAGAAGGATAGCTTATCAGTTAGACTATTTAGTTGCTTGAAGATTTTATAATTTTCTTGATTTAAAGCAATCCAATTTCTTATTCTATAGGTAAAATTCTTCTCCCATACATTCAGTCGAATTGAATCTAGCTTTAATGTGTTAACTTTCAATGACAGCAGTTTGTCACCAATTTTGATGTCCCAGTTTTTTTTCTGAAAAAAGAAATAAATGTCTTCAACACCTCTATCAATACAAACAATTGCAGGTTTTTTGTGCAATATTTTATATTGTATTAGGGGATATCTATATATAACTTCATCATCACTAAGATGATTATGAAAGAGGTTATATTCTCTTCCTGCTTTTTCTATGATAGCCGCACGAAAGGCTGGTAGCTCATGGGGGGCTAGTTCACAATCAAAAGACACCTTGAGTATTCGTAGTGTTTTCAATAGGTTAGTTTATTTTATGAGTGCAAAACTAATACTTAGTAGTGCAAGAATACTGCACTAAAAAAAATAATTATTTTTACACTCGAAATTACCGTGATAATAAATTATGGCACAAAATAAGAATATAATATTAAGATACAAAATTTTAGATAAAATTTTATCAACAGGAAATATTATAGGGTTAGATGCTTTATTACAATCTGTAAATTTGGTGTTGCCAGCGGAAAGCAGCATTAGCCGTCGGACACTAATTGATGACTTAGGAAATATTGAGAATTTATTTAATATTGAGATAGAAAGAAGGATAGGTGTTCCTTATAGATATAAGAAATCTGGCTTTAGAATTTTTTATCATTCATTCAATAATATTGGAGTTCGAGAGTTAGAGCGGATTTTAATGATTGCTAGACAACATTCATTTTACAAAAATCAATCAGCTTTATTGGATTCAGTAACAGAATTAATTGGTAATTCCTCCACTATAGATGAAGACATTATATTGTTAGACCACTCACCTCCAGCAGCAGGTACCAACTTTTTGGTTGAGTTATATCGCGCATTAGTAGAAAGACAGCCTATTAAGCTTTATTACAAACCTTTTTTTGAAAGTGAAAGTGTTCGATTTATGCATCCCTATTTTTTGAAGGAATATAAATATAGATGGTATATCTTTGGCTGGAGAGAGTCTAGCCAGAAATTTGGGGAAGCTCGATTAGAAAATTTAGCGCTTGATAGAATTGTTAGAATAGAAAAATGGGATACACGCTTTGATGCTACGCATAGACCTAGGTCATCTAAATATTTTGAAAACTTTATTGGAATCACCTTGCCTAGTGGTAAGACAAAACAAAATTTCCTAATTAGCACCGATCTTATAACTGGTAATTATTGGTTGTCTAAGCCATTGCACCATTCCCAAAATCTAATTTCAAAAAGCAATAAATGTATGGACTTTGGATTTTCATTGATACCTAATTTTGAATGGGAGCAATTACTCTTTAGCTTTGGGGCTGCGATTGAAGTAAAATTGCCATCTTCTTTTCGTAAAATATTGGCTGAGCGTTCAAAAGCTATGGCATCGCTTTATGGCGATTAGTTTTTCTACTATTCTTTGAGTATAGTTTTTTTAACTAGTTTTAATTATCATTTCGTGTTTGATCAAATAGGTTTTATTGTTAAAACATTTTTCTCATTTTAATTCAAGGTTACAACCAAATAGCAATAATTATTTTTTGTTTAGCACAACCAAAAAAAACCTCCTCCTCACCCCCCAACCACCCCCCCAACCACACCCCAGCCACCAAAACCAATTCCAATCCATTTTTTATTAATTCATGTATATTTGCCCATCACTCGATGATCCTTTGATCAGGCCTCACCTGTTTATAACTTAGTAGTAGCCTAATCAATAAGGAAAATTTTCATCTTGTATTTTTAATTGTAATCGTAATCGTAACAGAAATTGTTATAAAGCATTTCATTCAAATCATTTCTGGAATACTAAGATAATGAAAAAAAGAAAAGAAGAGAAAAGAAATGAAAATGAATAAATTGAATAACAATGCTTACAAATTCTAGAATTATTAATAGCTAAATCATAACTTGACATGTCAACAATAAAAAAAGAGTTTAATATTTCCATTGCTGCTTCACCGAATATCGTATGGCATGTCTTATGGGATCAAAATCATTATCGCCAGTGGACCCATGTTTTTTGTGAAGGGTCCTATTACGTATCTGATCTCAAAGAGGGATCGGGCGTCCATTTTATTGCCCCTAATGGAGAGGGAATGTTTAGCAAGGTGGCTGAGCGGGTGGAAAATGAAAAGATGGTATTTGCCCATATAGGCGTTTTAAAGGACTTTGAGGAGCAGCCGATGGATGACAAGACACTTTCTTGGTCGGGCGCTAAGGAAGCCTATTTTCTCACTAAGGAGGGCGATAATACCCTGCTCACTACAGTCCTTGATATGGCAGAAGAGCACAGCATCTATTTCGATGAGGTATTCCCCAAGGCCCTAGCTGAAATTAAGCGATTGGCTGAGCAATTTGCCATAACGATCAGCGCACAGGTTTATTCGGACATCGAGGATGTGTGGAAGCGCTGGAACGAGCCAGAACATATTACACAATGGTATTTCGCTGTTCCTGAATGGTATGCGCCAACTGCCGTTAATGACCTTCGAGTAGGTGCTGCCTTCAAGATCCGAATGAGTGCTAAGGATCACTCCTTTGGTTTCGACTTTGAGGGGGTATATACCGAGCTTATCGAGCACCAGCTGATCGCCTATACCCTTGGTGATGGACGCAAGGTATCTATTCGTTTTGAACCCATTACAACAGATCAGCGAAATGCAATATTGATCACACAGCGTTTTGAGCCCGAAGCAATGAATCCCATCGAATTACAGCAAGGCGGCTGGCAGGCTATCTTGAATAATTTTAAGAGCTA
>CAYZQX010000076.1:0-12287 GCA_964480615.1 uncultured Chitinophagales bacterium
ATCGATGCTCTATACATTTTGTTAATCCGAGAATTATCATAATTTAGAGCTAAATAATTATGCACTGCTTGTATATATAAATTGACTTGTAATAACAACCAATTAACTATTAAAATGACCATAACAACAAAAGTCGCATGGTACTAAAATAAATGAGTACAATGTAATTAGGCTATAGCTAATAGAGAATTTATTAACCATATAAATAATAATTTTCACAACAAATTTAATACAGCAAAAAGGACAAATTATATTAAAATAGTTTCGTCAATATATTAATAAATCCCAATAATAAACTCTATTTTATCTTATGACCACAACAAGATAACATCGCTCAATTGACAGGAGTTTTTAGTTAGTGCTTGCTAAATAACTCTGAATTCCTTTATCGTAATAGGTTCAAGCCAATATAAGTGCATAGGATATTCACACAATTTTATGGATTTCAGTAAAAAAGCTTGCATCATAAATATGTTATGTGATTTCTTTCATAGTGCTCTTTCAAATTGTATTAGCTATAGAGATTAAGATAGACCTGAGCAACCAAGCGATAGCGCAGGTTCTTGTTACTATTAAAAACTAAAAATTCACAAGCAACCAAGAGACAGCGCAGGTTCTTGTTGCCATTAGAAAAATAATAAATTCGCAAGTAAGCCCACAGCGACGCACAAATCGAGCGATAGCGAAGATTCTTGCTTGCCATAGAAAATAAATCTTCCAGCAAGTAACGAGGAGTATAGCGTAAAACCAAGCGATAGCGCAGGTTCTTGCTACCTTTAAAAAATTAATTTTTCACAAGTAACCTGGGCCGCAGGCATCGCCATACTCACCTAATATAATTAATTATGCAAGCCCTATTTTAACATTCCAACTAATAAATGCAACAAAAATATTTTTTTTAAATTAAAAAAAATACATAATACCAGGCGGTTTGGATCTAAATTGCTAATGTTTATTACTGCTCAATCAGTCAATGATTATTTCGAGCATAGTGAAGTATGTGTTGCCTTATTGAAATACTAAAAATGTGTAACAAAACAATATAAAATCGAATGAAATATTAAAATTAAGTCGAACAAAAATAAAATATAAAATAAATTTTCTACCTTTGCATTCCATAGCGGAAAAGCTAAATTATCGTTATGGCAAAATACATTATCGTTACAGGCGGGGTTACATCATCATTGGGCAAAGGCATTATCGCATCTTCACTCGCCATGTTATTACAATCCCGTGGACTCAGGGTAACCATTCAAAAATTTGATCCCTATATCAATGTGGATCCTGGCACCTTAAACCCTTATGAACACGGAGAATGTTTTGTCACAGACGACGGTGCAGAAACCGATTTAGATCTTGGACATTATGAACGATTCTTAGATGTGAGCACCTCACAAGCCAATAATGTGACAACTGGTCGTATCTATTTAACTGTTATAGAAAAAGAAAGACGCGGAGATTATTTGGGCAAAACTGTACAAATAGTTCCTCATATTACTGATGAGATCAAGCGCCGCATGCTCGCATTGGGAAGCAATTCGGATTACGACATTGTGATTACAGAACTAGGAGGCACGGTGGGTGATATAGAATCCCTACCCTATATAGAGGCTGTACGTCAACTGAGATGGGAAATAGGTGCACAAAATTGTTTAATTGTACATTTAACATTAGTCCCTTACCTCAAGGCCGCTAAGGAATTAAAGACCAAACCCAGCCAGCACAGTGTAAAAGAATTGAGTTCTTATGGCTTACAACCCGATATTTTAGTGTGTAGAACCGAGATTCCATTAGGCAAGGAGGTAAGAAAAAAATTAGCCCTTTTCTGTAATGTAGATCTCAAGGCGGTAATTGAAGCGCGTGATGCCGAAACTATTTATGATGTCCCCCTTTCCATGGTGAAAGAAAAATTCGATGATACTGTAATGGAAAAATTGAGAATATCGAATAACAATGAGCCAAAATTGGATGATTGGAAACGTTTTCTCAAAAAATTAAAAAACCCTGAAACTGAGATTAAAATTGCCCTTATAGGGAAGTATGTGGAATTACAGGATGCCTACAAGTCTATACACGAATCATTTGTTCACGCTGCAGCACATAACCAAGTGAAAATTAACTTAGTAAGTATTCAATCAGAAAAAATTACAGAGGAAAACCTAGCCGAGTTGCTTGATGGAGCTAAAGGAATATTAGTAGCACCTGGATTTGGTCAAAGAGGATTCGAAGGGAAGATCATTGCCATAAAGTATGCGCGGGAGCATAAAATCCCATTTTTTGGTATCTGCCTGGGGATGCAATGTGCAGTAGTAGAATTTGCTCGCAATGTATTGGGTCTCAAAGACGCCAATAGTACGGAGATGGACGAGCATACTGAATACCCTGTAATACATCTGATGGAAGAGCAGCGCAAAATTTCTAAAAAAGGTGGTACTATGCGGCTTGGAGCTTATGACTGCGAACTATCAGAAAAAGGATCGGTCCGTGACATGTATGGAAAAAAAATAATACAAGAAAGACATCGTCATCGCTACGAGTTTAACAACGAGTATTTACAAGATTTTGAAAATGCCGGTATGATACCTGTGGGAATGAATCCCCAATCCAATCTCGTAGAGATATTTCAACTATCAAATCATCCATGGTTTGTGGGGGTACAGTTTCACCCAGAACTAAAAAGTAGGGTAACTAAGCCACATCCATTATTTTTTCATTTTATCAAAGCGATCTTAAAAATTAAAAAAGCAGAGCCCTCCATTCCAGAGGCGGTTGCCCTTAGTTTATAATAAAATTCCCTTGATCCGATAGTTTGCTTATTTTTGCACTCTTTTTTATAAAAAAACCTAATGGATAGAAATACCCTCACGGGCTTTTTGCTCATAGCAGCAGTCGTTTTGCTATTGCAATATTTTAATGCGCCGCCGCCCACCAATAATAGCTCGAAAACCGAAGTGCAAGCGACTGCGCCTGCCTCCGATTCAAGTGCAAACACCGCTAATAATGGCAATAATGCCGCTCTGAATGCAGCAAGCTTGTCCAGTAGTTCATTGGCAAGTTTTGGTTTCGATAGCACTTCCGTAGCTACTATGGAAGAAAAATACACACTGGAAAATGAAAAAATAAAAATCGAATTTTCCAATAAAGGAGCTAGACCTGTGAGCATATTGTTAAAAGGTTATAAAACAGCTCATGACCAACCTGTAATTCTTACCAATGAGCAAAGCTCCAAACTCAATTTCCAAATTCCAATAGGCGGAAAATTGCTCAATACCAGTGAAATCATTTTCAATGCAAAAGCTGATAAAGACCAGATCGTGTTCAATGTAAAACAAAATGATCAAGCTTATATTGAACATAAGTATAGTCTTAGTCCCGATTCTTATTTAGTGCAATTTAGCGCCCGATTAGTAGGTTTTAATTCACAAATTCCCACTGAGTCAAAAATCATCCTTGATTGGCAGCAAGATGTTATGCCACAGGAACACAACTTAAAAAATGAGCGGAACACCACCACTGTCTATTACAAATCAGGTGAAGAAGTTGATCGTCTTTCAGAAACAAGTGATGACAGCGAAGAAAAACTGGAAACACCAGTCGATTGGATTGGTTTTAAACAACAATTTTTTACTTCTACCCTGATCGCTAATAATAAGTTTGATGTTAATAAAATAAGTGCTACAATACCCCAGAATCCCGCTGATAGCCTCATTAAAACATTACAAGCAAATGTTTCCTTTAATTATCAGAACACGCCTGATTATAAAATGGATATGCAGTTTTATTTTGGTCCCAACCACTTTAAGACCTTAAAATCTTATAACCTGGGATTGGAAAAACAAGTAAAGCTAGGATGGGGGTTATTCAGATGGATCAATCAATATGCCATTATCCCAATATTTGATATACTCAGTAAGTTCATAGGTAGTTATGGTATCATAATATTGATCCTAACTGTTTTAGTTAAAGCCATTGTATTTCCACTTACAAGAAAAGCACTTGTATCAGCTGCCAAAATGAATGCCTTAAAACCTGACTTAGAGGAAATACAAGCAAAATACAGCGGAGATTCTATGAAGATACAACAGGAGACAATGAAAGTATATTCAGCATCAGGTGTAAGTCCTTTTGGTGGCTGTCTCCCTTCTTTATTGCAATTGCCCCTTTTCTTTGCAATGAATGTATTTTTCCCAGCGGCTTTTGAGCTAAGACAACAACCATTCCTATGGGCTAAAGACCTTAGTAGCTACGATGATATTATTAAGTTGCCATTCGACATTCCATTACTAGGAGGTCATATTAGCATCTTTGCATTGTTATTTTCTATTACAACCTATTTGTCTATTAAGATGATGGCCAATATGACTCCATCAGCTGGTAATAATGAGCAAATGAAAATGATGATGACGGTTCAAAAAATTATGCCATTTGGACTATTCTTTTTATTCAATACATTGCCTAGCGGACTAACCTACTATTTTGTAATTTCCAATTTAATCACCTTGCTATTACAGTGGATAATCAAAAAATTCTTTATCGATGAAAATGCGATAAGAGCAGAAATAGCTGCTAATAAGCTAAAGCCTGCTAAACAGGGATTCGCAGCAAGATTAGAGGATATGATGAAAGCTCAGCAAGCAGCACTTGAAGAAAAAAACAAAAAATTAGGTGGCAAATAATCTATCGATAAATTGTTTTAGATCATTATACATCCCTAATGAAACACAAAAATTATTAGTAATTCATTGTTAGAAATTTGTGGTGATAATCAAAACAAAATATTGGGTTGCAACTAAAACAATTGGGAGTATCTGAGTTCGACTTTTATTGTTAAAATAATAGCTTTTCAACATCAAATCTTGTTTAGATAAATTCAAATGGAATAGTTTCCTTATACTTGCTGGAAAGCTTAGAAGGTAGGCTATTTTCAATCGAAAGAAAACAATATATTAATTGTCTATTTATTGGTTACTAAAGCCATAAAAATTCTTTAGTCAAACAAAAATTACAGAGAACCATGACTTATTCAGCAGAAATAGCAAAGCGGAGAACTTTTGGGATCATTAGTCACCCTGATGCAGGTAAGACGACACTTACTGAAAAGCTTTTGCTTTATGGCGGTGCCATCCAAATAGCTGGTGCAGTAAAGTCCAATAAGATAAAAAAATCTGCCACCTCGGATTTTATGGAGATTGAAAAGCAAAGGGGTATCTCCGTTGCTACCTCTGTAATGACTTTTGAATATCAAAATAGATTAATCAATATACTAGATACTCCTGGTCACAAAGACTTTGCCGAAGATACCTATAGAACGCTTACCGCAGTGGATAGTGTGATCATGGTAATAGATTGTGTAAAAGGTGTGGAAACACAAACAGAGCGACTGATGGAAGTATGCAGAATGCGTGATACGCCTGTAATTACTTTTATCAATAAGTTAGATCGTGAAGGACAAGACCCATTTGACCTACTTGATGAGATAGAGAAAAAATTAAATATCAATGTGCGACCTATGTCATGGCCTATAGGCATGGGTGCTCGATTCAAAGGTGTATATTTAGCTTACAATAAATCATTGAATCTTTTTAGAGCTGGATCCCAGCGCGTAGAAGATGAATTCCTAGAAATCACTGATCTAAACGATCCGCAACTCATACATGAAATAGGCGTTAAAGATCGAGATACCTTAGCTGAAGAATTGAATATCGTGGATACCATCTATGATCCATTTAATGTTGATCTTTATAGAGCAGGTAAATTAAGCCCTGTATTTTTTGGAAGTGCACTCAATAATTTTGGTGTGCGTGAATTGTTAGATACATTCATCGACATTTCACCTTCTCCTAAAGGACGCCCTTCTGATAAGCGCATCATTGATCCAGATGAGAAAAAATTCACTGGATTTATATTTAAAATTCACGCCAATATAGATCCCAAGCACCGAGATCGGATCGCTTTTTTGAGAATATGTTCAGGTCAGTTCGAACGCAATAAATTCTATTACCATACGCGACTACAAAAGAACATGCGATTCAACAATCCTACTACATTTATGGCCTCCACTAAAACAGTCATAGATGAAGCATATCCAGGTGATGTAGTGGGCTTATATGATGCGGGAAATTTTAAGATCGGTGATACCCTTACGGAAGGTGAAGTATTGCAGTTTCAAGGCATACCAAGTTTCTCCCCTGAAATATTTAAGGAGTTACAGAATATGGATCCAATGAAATCCAAACAACTTGAAAAAGGCATCGATCAGTTGACTGATGAAGGGGTAGCACAACTTTTTATTCAAAACCTAGGACAGAAAAAAATTGTGGGTACAGTAGGAGAACTTCAATTCGATGTTATACAGCATCGCCTAGAGTTTGAGTATGGTGCTAAGTGTAGATTTATTCCCGTGAATTTTTACAAGGCCTTATGGCTAACCAGCGATGATGATGCAATGCTAAAAGATTTTCTCTATCGCAAAGCACCTTATATCGTATATGACAAGGATCAAAATCCTGTATTCTTAGCACAGAGCGAATGGATACTCAATCAAGCAAAATCAGATTTCTTAAAAATTGTTTTTCACGAAAATTCGGAATTCAAAACAGCTGAATAAGCATGTTAGTAACAACAAATAATGAGTAATGATTTTATGCTTACTAGCTCGATCTAATTCATCATGGCGATGCCTTACAGGCCCGGGCTTTACAGGGCTTTCTGATTTTATTAGTTTTTTAAAGGCCATCAGAATCTTCGCAAGCTCGATTTGCTGACGCTTCGGTACAGGGCTGGCAGGTTATAAATCTATTTAATTAGCTACTAACAGTACGAACCTGCCAGCCCTGTACTAAACCCTTTCAATCCCTATCGCAAAAACATCCTAGCGTGATTCTATAAGCATTCCTTATTTTATGAATTTTGGATTACATGGGTAATCCGTTTATTAATTATTCCTAGAGCTGTCTTGATTCAAATTAATTCAAATTATCTAGTGAGTAAACCTAGCAAGATTAGGTTAATGGTATGAATTTTATTCAAAATCACTTACTCATTTAGTGCACATTCTATAGAAATCTAATTTAATATTTGCTGCATTAGGAACAAGCATCAAAAGGCAATTGTGCTAGTATTTTTTTCACAATGTTGCGATCCATTTTATTATTTATACTTTTGCATTAGTGAGGCCCTGTGCATATAATTGGCCGCTAACAATATGGATACAAGTACAATCTTAAAAAATTTAGACATCGCCTCCCTCAATGAGATGCAAATAAAATTTGCTGAACAATACAAGGAGAAAGGAGATATCATTCTAATATCACCCACAGGATCAGGTAAGACCATCGCATTCTTGCTGCCTATGCTGCAAAATTTAAAGCCCGACCAAGAAGGTGTACAAGTGCTAATAATAAGCCCTACAAGAGAGCTGGGTCTTCAGATCGAACAAGTCTTTAAACTCATGAAATCAGGGTATAAGATCAACTGCTGTTATGGAGGACATTCAGTACAAATAGAAGAGCGCAACTTATCAGTGCCTCCCACTGTGCTTGTAGGTACACCTGGAAGGTTATGCCATCATATACGCAAAAAATCAGTCAATTTAGCGAAGGTTCATACGGTAATTCTCGATGAGTTTGATAAGTCCCTCGAAATGGGTTTTGAAGAAGATATGGAACTAATTGTCCGCCATTGTAGAACCATCAACAAGTATATATTAACAAGTGCTACCGCACTGACTAAAATGCCCGATTTTGTGCGATTAAAATCGCCAACCACAGTTAATTTCTTAGTGGATGAAGAAAAAAAATCGACACAATTAAGTCTGATCAAGGCATTGACTAATGGAGAGAAATTCAATGGACTTAGAAGTTTGCTAGGACTAATTCAATCAGAATCCTCATTGGTTTTTTGTAACCACCGTGAGATGGTATTGAACCTTTCAGAGCAACTCACTGCACATAAAATTCCGCATGGTATCTACCACGGAGGGATGGATCAAATAGACCGCGAAATCGCACTAATTAAACTGCGAAATGGTACCACCAATCTCTTGATTACAACTGACTTGGCGTCAAGAGGATTAGACATCCCACAGATAGATGCGGTAATACACTATCAATTACCAGCCACAGAAGAAGCGATGATTCACCGCAATGGGCGCACTGCCCGTATGCACGGACAAGGGGTCGTATATTACCTCTTGACGAATGGTGAACGAATTCCCCGATTTTCCCCGGAGCTAACACAAGAAATTTTATTAGAACCTAATTACCCTAAACCTAGACAAAGTGATTGGGCTACACTGTACATAGCAGCAGGCAAAAAAGATAAGATCAATAAGATCGATATCGTAGGATTACTAATACAAAAGGGTAACCTACTCAAAGAAGAAATAGGTCGTATTGAAGTGCTGGACCATTCAGCATATACAGCAATCAAAGCGGACAAAATCCATCAAGCATTGCGATTATTAAAAGAAGAAAAAATTAAAACCAAAAAAGTGAAAATGGCCATCGCTCCTTAGGCTATGATTAGCGGTTATGGCTAAAGGATCGCTCCCCATTGTATTTAACTTTTTATTACAAGTATTATATAATTGGTATAAAGGGCTTTGACATGTTTTTTACAATCTATTTTCCAAGGTAGTTTATGGGAATATCAATTTATAACTCCTATTGAAATAATTACGATCTAACTATGTATATATAGTCACAAGTACTAATAAGCTATGCGTGTAGTCCCATTTATATAAAGCCTCAACTAATCTAAATAATAAACTATTAGTTACAGGAAGCTTGATTAAAATATATTTCAAAAAAGTAATAATAATAAGCTACAAATTAATTAGATAACTACTGACACTTAATAGTCTGAATTCGCGATAGGGATGCGGAATGGTTTAGTCTTATTCGTTGACTCCCTACACCATAATTTGTTTGATATTATAGTATAGTTTGGGTTACATATATGTATCGATAAGAATAAGAGGGAGACAGCGAATAAGACCGAAACGCAGTGTAGCCTGGAGCAGCCCGGGCCTGTAAGGCATCGCCCTTATTATTTTTTAATTTACATTTTTACACTTCTTTATTTTGTTTTGACTGATGATTATTTGCTTATTCTATTATGTAACTTTTATCTTATGTTTAGGTCATTGCTGCATCAAAATAGACCTAATAATAAGGGTAATTAAAAGCTAAATATTGATATTAAAAAAAATAATTTTACCTTTCCAAATCAATTAACTGGTTTATAATAAAATGATCTTATATGTCCACACAAAGTGCTGAATTAAAAAGAAGTCTTAATCCATTGATGCTATGGGGATTAGGGGTTGGCTATGTAATATCGGGGATGTATTTTGGGTGGAATCTTGGATTGGAAAAGGGAGGCACTCTAGGCTTGGCCATCGCTACCTTTTTTATCATCATCATGTACATCGCCTTTACATTGAGTTACACCGAGTTAGCTTGTGCGATACCAAAGGCTGGAGGTGGATTCGACTATGCCAAACGCGCACTGGGACGCGACTGGGGATTTATTACTGGAATGGCACAAAATATAGAATTCACCTTTGCACCACCTGCGATTGCCATAGCCATAGGTAGTTATTTTAATCTGAGTTTTCCCACGATTCCTATATTGAGTGTGGCCATATTTGTGTACATTGTATTTACTGCATTAAACATATATGGTGTTAAAGCAGCGGCATTGTTTGAGTTAGTCATCACGGTACTTGCAGTAGGTGAGTTATTGTTATTTGCAGGGATTACATTGCCACATTTACAAGTATCGAACCTCTCACATAATGCCTTTCCTAATGGCTGGTCAGGAGCATTTGCTGCTATTCCATTTGCGATCTGGTTTTTTTTAGCTATTGAAGGCGTGGCTAATCTTGCTGAAGAGGCCGAAGATCCCAAGCGCACTATTAAGTGGGCATTTGGATCAGCTATGATAACACTAATTGTTCTATGCATTTTGGTATTTATTAGTTCCGTAGGCGTGGCTGGATGGGAAGCCATTGTGTATAAGCCCGATGGCAGCGCAAGTGATTCCCCTTTACCACTTGCAATGAATAAATTAGTGGGCTCCTCGCACTGGTTATATCATTTGTTAATTACAGTAGGGTTATTTGGTCTGATTGCCTCTTTTCACGGCATCATTTTAGCAGGCGGTCGAGCTACTTATGAGTTTGGGAAAGTGGGGTTTGCCCCTACCCTTTTGGGAAAAATTTCTGGACGCTTCAATACACCTGCTTACGCACTGCTATTCAATATGTGTGTAGGTATAATTGCATTGCTCACTGGAAAAACGAGTGAAATAATCACCATTTCTGTTTTTGGTGCTTTGACTTTGTATATTCTTTCGATGGTCGCTATGATGCGCTTGCGTGAAAAAGAACCATTACTAGAAAGACCCTATAAAGTGAAAGCCTATCCACTGATGCCTATCTTAGCACTTGTCATCGCAATCATTTCTATTATATCTATGACAATTTATAATGCGAAGCTGGCAATCATCTATTTTGGACTATTATTTTTTAGCTGGCTAATATTCAAATTGCTGAATATTAAGAACCAAGAAATATAAATTTGTAATCAATTATGGAAAAAAAAGAGATATTATCTTATATAGCTCATCACCCATCTGGGCGTGTAAAATTAGCTTTTGTTGATATCGATGGCGTATTGAGAGGCAAATATGTTTCTGCTGAAAAGTTCAAGTCAATAGCTGAGCATGGGCTGGGTTTTTGTAATGTAATATTCGGATGGGATTCAGCTGATGTAGTATATGATAATTCCGAATACACTGGATGGCACAGTGGCTATCCCGATGCGAATGCTGTAATCGATTTTAATAGTTTTAGAAAAATCCCTTGGGAAAATGATCAACCATTTTTCCTTGGTGAATTTGTAGATCAGCAGCAGCATCCGCTTGAAGTATGTCCTCGACAACTGCTTAAAAAATTGATTCATCAAGCTAATGAATTGGGTTTTCATCCAGTTTTTGCACAGGAATTTGAATGGTTTAATTTTCAAGAGACACCCGCTCAAGCAGCGCATAAAAACTATCGCGACCTCACACCACTTACACCTGGAATGTTTGGCTATTCAGTACTGAGGACAAGTCTGAAAAATGAGTATTTCGAAGACCTATATTCATCACTTACTAAATTTGGAATCCCGATAGAAGGCATGCATACTGAAACAGGTCCAGGCACTTATGAAGCAGCCATCAGTTATAGCCATGCTCTTGAGGCTGCTGACCGTGCAGTACTCTTTAAGTCAGCGGTTAAGGAGATCGCCTATAAGCATCAAGTCATGGCCACATTTATGGCTAAGATTCACGAAAATTTGCCTGGTTGTGGAGGGCATATACATCAGAGTATATGGGATATGGAACAAAAGAATAATCTATTCTACAGCTCCGATTCTAAATATCTTATGAGTGACCTCATGCAATCCTATATTGCTGGTCAGTTGTATTGCTTGCCCTATATCCTTCCTATGCTAGCCCCTACGATTAATAGCTATAAGCGATTGGTTGAAGGTGCTTGGGCGCCTACTACCCTCACTTGGGGTATCGACAATCGCACAGTAGCGCTCCGCGCATTGCCTACAGGCCCTAAATCGACCCGCTTAGAGACCCGAGTAGTAGGAGCCGATGTTAACCCCTACCTAGCTATGGCAGCTTGTCTAGCAGCGGGAATTTATGGCATTAATAACCAAATGAAACTGCAACATCAACCCATAACTGGTAATGGTTATGTACATAAGTCGGATGGCGTATTGCCCTATACACTTCTTGACGCAACTAATAAAATGTGCAGTAATGAATTAGCTGAAAATCTTTTTGGAAAGGAATTTGTAAAACATTTTGCAGCCACTCGTATGTGGGAATGGAAACAACATCTTAAATCTGTAACCGACTGGGAATACAAGCGCTATTTTGAAATCATTTAACCAAAACAATATCCTACTGCTTGACCATCCTAAAAAAAATGCTGGCTGCTTGTTTTACTTCATTCACTAATTGGCGATAACATCGACAAATAAATTTTGTATGCAACCTTTATTAATATTTAGGGCCTGCTCAATAACTGCAATATCTTTTATACTAAACGATAATGGAATATGCAAGTGCAAAGGAAATGTACAATAAGTTCTACTTTTTAGCATAAAAGCTTGCATCCTAAATATGAAATGTCTTCTCTTACACAGTGCTCCTTCTAGTTGTTTTAGCGATAGGGATAGACGTGAGAAACCAAGCGATAGCGCAGGTTCTTGTTGCCATTA
>CAYZQX010000077.1:0-12232 GCA_964480615.1 uncultured Chitinophagales bacterium
CATATCCGATCATTAATCAATTCTATTGTATCTTTGTATAAGTAGTTCGAGTATCGTCTATTGATGAATCCCTATTGGCGATAACAGCAACACCTATTATTTAAAGAACATAATCAATGAGGAAGTATCTAATAAATATGGAGCAATGAAAATTTATGTTAAAAATATGGTTTGCAACCGTTGCATAATGGTCGTCAAAAATGAGCTAGAAAAATTTGGGTATATTCCTAAATACATCACATTAGGAGAAGTAGAAATTCAAAACGAGTTGACGGAATCTGAAACTCAAAAACTAGATAGCCACTTAAGAACCTTTGGTTTTGAGCTCATTGATGACAAGAAAAACAGAATAATAGGACAAATAAAATCGAGTATCATTGAAATCATTCATCACAATAACAGCGAATTAAATTCCAATCTATCAGACTACTTAAGCAACAAATTGCTGCACGACTACACCTACCTCTCTAATTTATTTTCCGAGGTTGAAGGCACTACTATCGAAAAATACTTTATTGCTCAAAAAATTGAAAAAGTAAAAGAATTATTGGTGTACGACGAATTATCATTGAGTGAGATTGCTAATAAGATGAATTATTCAAGCGTTGGATACTTGAGCAATCAATTTAAGAAAGTAACTGGACTCACCCCGACACATTTCAAAAACATAAAAGAAATCAAGAGAAAACCACTAGATGAGGTGTAAAAATTACAAATACTATCTAAAATCAGATAACAATAGAACCTCATAAACTTACGACCTTTGCCATGTAATAAATAAACAAGAAGAATGTATGGCCACTGACAATAATGAAATTCGGATACCGCTAGAGGGTGTGGATAGTGAACATTGCGCCTTGATTGTAGATAAGGGAATTGGCAAACTCAAAGATATAGGATCACATCGTGTGGAATTCAATAATAAGCAGGCCGTCGTTACAGCACCTAGTCAGGATATCATTGCAGAGATCGTTCAAGTAATAAGAGGACTGGGTTATAATGTCCCTACTGTACGTAGGACATATCCTCTATTGCTTATGTCTTGCGCATCCTGTGCGATAGGTATAGAGCGTATGCTTAAGTCACAAAAAGGGGTGGTGGATGTCAGTGTTAACTTTGCTTCAGCGATGGCTAATATCGAGTTTATACCCAGTATAATAAAACCAATACAGCTAAGGGAATCTATACAGCGCATCGGGTTTGATATGATAATAGAAGAGACCGAACTTACTGAAAATATTGCAGAAAACATACATCAAGCTAATTATGATCAACTCAAAAGAAAGACCTACTGGGCTTTAGGATTATCTATCCCTGTGGTGATTATTGGGATGTTTTTCATGAATATGCCATTCGCAAATTTACTAATGTGGGCATTTAGCACACCCGTTGTTTTTTGGCTAGGGCGGGATTTTTTTATCAATGCTTGGAAACAAGCCAAGCATCGCACGGCCAATATGGATACACTAGTCGCTTTGAGTACAGGTGTTGCCTATGCATTTAGCACATTTAACGCATTATTCCCACAATATTGGCAAGGCAGAGGGCTAGAAGCCCATGTATATTTTGAAGCCGCTGCTGTAGTAATTGCATTCATATTATTGGGCAAGCTATTAGAAGAAAAAGCGAAAAGCAACACCTCTACTGCCATTAAAAAACTGATGCGGTTACAACCCAAAACGGTTACTTTAGTAAGTCCAGATCACCAACAATTACAGATCCCCATAGAGCAAGTAGTAATCGGCAATACACTCCTAGTAAAACCTGGTGAAAAAGTTGCAGTGGACGGTACAGTGATAAGTGGCAGCTCTTATGTGGATGAAAGCATGTTAACAGGCGAGCCTATACCTGTTATGAAAAATGAAGCTGACAAGGTGTATGCAGGAACCATCAATCAAAAAGGCAGTTTACATTATAGAGCTGACAAAGCCATCAATGATACTTTATTAGCTCAAATTATTAAAATGGTTCAGGATGCCCAAGGCAGTAAAGCGCCTGTACAAAAACTAGTTGATAAGATTGCTGGGATCTTTGTCCCAGTAGTGATTGCTATCGCGCTCCTAACATTTATTATTTGGAATATTTTTGGAGGTGACAATGCATTTGCTCAAGGCTTATTAGCATTAGTCACTGTACTTGTCATAGCCTGCCCTTGCGCCTTAGGATTGGCAACACCTACAGCGATAATGGTAGGCGTAGGAAAAGGGGCTGAAAAAGGCATACTCATTAAGAATGCAGAAAGTCTAGAGCTCGCAAAAAAAGTAAATGCAATTATACTTGATAAGACAGGTACCATTACTGCTGGAAAGCCAACTGTAACAAATGAGTTATGGATGAATGAGGCTACAAAATACAAGCAAATATTATTAAGCATAGAACAACAATCAGAGCATCCACTCGCTGAAGCCATTGGAAAACATCTTGAAGAACACAGCAAGATTGTTACTTCGAAATTTGAAAGCATTACTGGTACAGGTGTAAAAGCAGAAGTGGATGGCCAAGTGTATTATGTAGGCAATAAAAAATTGATTCAAGAGCAAGGTATCACCATACAGCATACGACTGCTGACCAAGCAAGTCAATGGAATCAAGAAGCCAAAACAGTGATATGGTATGCCGATACAAAAAATGTCATCGCAATAATTGCCATATCCGATCAGATCAAGCCTAGTTCGGAACAAGCGATTCACTCCTTACTAAATATGGGTATTGAAGTGTATATGCTCACTGGAGATAACGAAATGACAGCGAGGGCAGTAGCTCATAAACTAGGCATAAAAAATTACCAAGCGGATGTATTGCCAACACAAAAAGCAGCGTTTGTAAAACAGTTACAGGCCAATGGAAAAATTGTCGCAATGGTAGGTGATGGGATCAATGATAGTACGGCCCTAGCACAAGCTGATGTTAGTATCGCCATGGGCAAGGGTAGTGATATAGCAATGGATGTAGCAAAAATGACAATCATATCCTCCGATCTTACTAAAATTCCCGAAGCCATTCAATTGTCTAAATCAACAGTTCGCACAATAAAGCAAAACCTTTTTTGGGCATTCATATATAATCTAATCGGTATTCCGATAGCAGCGGGCATCCTATATCCCATCAACGGATTTTTGCTCAACCCTATGTTAGCAGGAGCTGCAATGGCATTGAGCAGTGTGAGTGTAGTAAGCAATAGCCTAAGATTGAAATACAAAAATTAAGAAGCCGTAAATATTACAAATCAATTCAAAAATACCACAATAATAACTGCTTGAATACGAACTATTTTTGCAGCACATTGTATCAAAACAAAAAGCAAATTCGATTAAACAATTCATAATTAAAATGGAAAACAAAACGATAAAATTCAAGACCAATATCAATTGCGGCAGTTGCGTGGCCATTGTAAAACCATTTCTCAATGATACAAAAGGAATTGATCATTGGGCTGTAGATACGGATAACCAAGACAAAATTCTCTCAGTAAATTATAGTGAAATTTCACAAGAAGAGATTATTCAGCAAGTTCAAAAAGCTGGATTTAAAATTGAATTATTAACCTAATAAAAAAATCCAATTATGAAATGGACATCCAAAAGCATATTCGCCAGTCTGCTAGTCCTTACCCTATCATCTTGCAGTGCTCAAATGAAAAATAGCAAGACCGAACAAGTAAAGATTTATGGCAATTGCGAAATGTGTGAAAAAACGATTGAGAATGCTGGCTATATCAGAAGCGAGGCTAAAGTGGATTGGGACAAGGATAATAAATTAGCGACGATAACTTATGACAGTACAAAAACCAATCAAGATGAAATATTAAAACGAATCGCACTGAGTGGCTATGATAGTGATAAATTTTTAGCACCTGATGATGTGTATGCTAAGCTCCCAGTATGTTGTCAGTATGAAAGAACCGCAAAAACTGTCACCTTGACTGAGACAGCCCCAATTGATCCCACGATAAATGAAACTTCCAAAGCTGATAGTATCACAGCTCAAAACAATGGAGCGACATCAATCCTCAATGAAGCGAATCCTAGTAAAGAGGAAAAATTCAGCACCCATAAGATGGATCACAATAAGATGGATAGCCACACACAAGTAATACCACAAGAAGCTAAGCCTGCTAATCCTCCTTTAAAAGCTGTTTTTGATAATTACTTTACACTCAAGGATGCCCTTGTAAATACTGATCAAGCAAACGCATCAACCAAAGCAGGAGCTATGTTATTATCCATCGCCGAGGTAAAAATGGAAAAACTCTCCGCTGATGAACATCGTGTATGGATGAACATATTCAAGGAAATTACTAGTGAAACCAAGCAAATTGCCGATGCCAAAGATATTGCTAATCAGAGAAGTCATTTCAGCACACTGTCAAAAAACATGTATGACTTAATCAAGGTTTCAAAACAAGAATCACCCACTTATATACAACATTGTCCTATGTACAATGATGGTGAAGGGGCCGATTGGCTGAGCAAAGAAAATGCAGTAAAAAATCCATATTACGGTGCGCTCATGATGAGCTGTGGAAAGACCATTGAGACCATTAAATAAGCGTAGCTTATTGTAGGCTACACATCTATTATAATGCTCGACTTAAAGACAGTTTGCTAGCAGATCATTAATAGGAAAAAACTGTTTAGGGTATTCATAGAATATTGTTTAGTCATTCTTAGATCATAGAGTTGCCAGTTTTTTTCTAACCATGTGAAAATATAATTGTACAATATGAAATTTTTAAAATGGATATACAAAATGTTTTTTCAGAAAAAGTGTTGTCGCTAGTATTAATACTACTGATAACACAGGATATCTATGCCCAAAAAACAGTTAAGTATGACCTTTACATAAAGGATACAATTGTAAATTTTACTGGCAAGCCTAACAGAGCCATCGCTGTAAATGGACAAATACCCATGCCCACTCTCACCTTTACTGAAGGAGATACAGCGGAAATCCGCGTTCATAACCAGCTTAATGAAAGCACTTCCCTGCACTGGCACGGATTATTCCTGCCCAACAAAGAAGATGGCGTACCCAACCTCACACAAATGCCAATTGAATCGCATACAACACATACCTACCGATTCCCTATTATTCAAAATGGCACGCACTGGTACCACAGCCATTCAGGACTTCAAGAACAAATAGGAATGTATGGCAACTTTGTAATGAAGAAAAGAAATACTGATCCTACATATAGAAAAAATGTGGACGATATTCCAACATTGTCAGTCATCATTAGCGAGTGGACGGACTATAAACCTGAGAATGTACATCGCATGCTACACAATGCCACTGACTGGTTTGCTATTAAAAAAAATGCAACCCAATCTTATGCTGAAGCAATCAAGGCAGGACACATTAAAACCAAGTTGACCAATGAGTGGAAACGAATGTTAGCCATGGATGTGAGCGATGTATATTATGATAAAATTCTACTCAATGGTAAGCCTGAACTAACAATCAAAAACATCAATGGACATCCCCTAAAAGCTGGTGACAGCCTTAGACTCAATTTCTCTAATGGTGGTGCCGCTTCCAATTTTTGGCTTACCTATTCAGGCGGAAAAATTACAGTTGTAGCGAACGATGGAAATGACATCGTTCCCATCGCTGTCGATCGATTGTTAATTGCTGTTTCCGAAACTTATGATGTGATCGTAACCATACCCACCGATCATACAGCATTTGAATTTTTAGTGACCACTGAAGACCGAACCAACTCCGCATCAGCCTATATAGGTAATGGAATCATTCAACTACAATCGCCCCTACCCCGTCTGAAATATTTTGAAGGGATGAAAATGATGAACGATATGATGAAGATGAATGGAAATCTTGACGACATGGGGATGGCTATGAGTTTGAATCAAATGGATATGAATGTTGTGATGTATCCTGAAATAACTGGCTATGCAATTAAGTCTAAGAAGAAAAAAAACAATAATGATCCTGAAAGATACAACGCTAATAAATTAGCAGATATAGTAACACTAAACTATGCCATGCTACAATCGCCTATTAATACTGAACTTCCCAAAGATGCACCAACCAAGGAATTGCAGTTTGAGCTCACTGGAAATATGAACCGTTATGTATGGAGCTTGGACAACAAAACGATATCAGAAACACACAAAATATTGATTAAGAAAGGCGAGAACCTAAGAATAATCTTGCACAATGGATCTATGATGCGGCATCCTATGCACTTACATGGTCACGACTTTAGACTTATTAATGGAAAAGGTGAATATGCACCATTAAAAAATGTCGTGGATATAATGCCTATGGAAACCGACACTTTGGAATTCAATGCTAATGTTGAAGGAGACTGGTTTTTTCACTGTCACATACTCTATCACATGATGAGTGGCATGGGTAGAGTGTTTAGCTATGCCAACCAAGCGCCAAACCCGCTTATTCCTAATCCCCAATATGCGCAGCGCAAACTATATGCCGATGATCGAAGACCTCACTTCATGATAGAAAATGATTTTGCTACAAATGGAAATGATGGAATGGCCATGCTTCAAAACACTAGGTGGAGCATAGGCTCAGAATGGCGACTTGGTTATCACGATACCCACGGTTATGAAGTTGAAACCCACCTCGGCAGGTACATAGGTAAGATGCAGTGGTTAATGCCTTTTATAGGTTTTGATTGGCGCTATCGCAGCCTTGGACACAATGAAATTGAAGAGAATTTATTTCATCAAGTAAACACCAAAGATAACAGAAGCCAACTGAGTTTAGGTATTAACTACACCCTACCTATGCTCCTAATTGCGCAAGCAGAAATATACCAAGATGGCAATCTTCGATTGCAACTGATGCGCGAGGATATACCTATCGCAAAACGTATTAGAGCTGGTTTTATGATCAATACTGACAAAGAATATATGGTTGACCTGCGCTATATTATACTCAAAAATATTGGCATAAGGACACATTATGACAGTGATATGGGATTCGGCATCGGGCTTAACTTGAATTACTAAAGCATAAATTACTTAACGCTATTCACATCTAATTTTTAGTGTTTGATAAATAACTTAAATATTAGCGATGATGGCGATGCCTTACAGGCCCGGGCTGCTCCAGGCTGCGCTATCGCTCCGGTCTTCACATTTGCCTGCCTCCCAAAATCTCCAACAATTCATTACCAAAAAAATAAAAAATGGGAGGCAAACAAATGTGAAGACTAAACCATTCCGCATCCCTATCGCGAATACAACAGCCAAAACAATAAAGAGAAAACACCACATAATCATTATACAAGAGCGAATTAATTATTAAAAGTAAAATTTGATTCTCTATCAAGTATTGATCTATTTGCCTTGAGACATAATGCTAAATATCTTCTAACACAAAATTGCACTATTGCTTTATACACATATTTAAGGATACAATCCATTGCCTTAGTTTACAATAGATTATTACATTGAGTATGATAAATAAAAACTACTACCTCTAATACTCCAAAACCATTTCAACCATTATGGTATTTGAATGATTTATTTTACTTTTGTATTATGAAAATACATCACCCTTTGCTATGCGACTTCAGTAATAGAAAAATCAAAACAACATGACACCGAGGATTGAAACACTAAAAGAAAAAAAGCTCCTAGGGCTTCGCTTAAGGATGAGTTTATCAGATAATAAGACAGGCGTATTGTGGAAACTATTTATGCCGAGATACTCTGAAATTTTAAATAAGGTATCTAATGAATTAATATCAATGCAAGTTTACACCAAAGCTTATTTTGTCGATTTCCAACCAACTAATGAATTTGAAAAATGGGCCACAGTTGAAGTTAGTAATTTTGACAATCTGCCAGATGATATGGAATCCTTCGTATTAAGAGGTGGGTTGTATGCAGTATTTGATTACAAAGGATTGAGTAGTGACCATAGCATTTTTCAATACATCTTTGGAACTTGGTTACCTAGTTCAGGTTATGAAATAGATGATCGCCCACACTTTGAAATTTTAGGTAGCAAGTACAAAAATAACGACCCAACATCAGAAGAGGAAATATGGATTCCAATTAGGATAAAATGAAGAAAATAATTCAACCCTTGTAAATTGCCAATTTAAGGCACTATAGAATTCTTAAGATATATCATACTCTCTATGCTAATTATGCTGCGAATGTAATGACTAATAAACCAGAATAAACAATTGGACTATATTTTCCTCCTACATATACAGCTAACCACAACTAGGTTATGTAGCTACTTATAAAGTAGTTTTCATCAGCCTAGCTTGGAGCTTGTATTTGCGATAAGGATCGCAAGGGTTTAGTACATTGCTGGCAGGCTATCGGCAGCTCCTAATAATCAATTAGCTGATAGCCTGCCAGCAATGTACCGGAGCGCAGCGAAGCCCTGGAGAGCCTGGGCCGTAGGCATCGCCCTTACTAAAGAAATTGTCTTCGTTATAGCTAATTAACCGATGCAATTAGAATGTTTTTATTCAAAACATTTTTAGCTTTTGCATACCTATTATGTTCAGCTATTGCTGTGGCATGACGGCAATTAAAAGCTATCCATTATGCCGCTGTATCATTCTTTAATTATTCGTTTGGATCTACCCTTTCAGTATTAATTTTTTACAAATTTTTGTACTGAATTACCGATCTTAATAAAGTAGATTCCTTCCATTAGGTTATTTGTATTGATACGGCCATTATCAATTTTTTCGGTCGTAATTAACTTGCCATCGATGCTAATTATTGAGTACTCGGTATAGTCACCATAGTTCAATATTTCGAAGTAATTATTTACTGGATTGGGTTGTATGGTAAAGGTGTTTTGTACAGCTAAATTTCTCTTTATCATTATAACATAACTGTATTCATAATTGCCTGAATAATCCACTGATTTCAATCGATAAAACAAGTTTTGGCTAGTGGGATTGGCATCCAAATACTGGTAGTCCACTTGATGATTGGAATTATAACTGCCTTTTACTTGCGCTACTTCATAGAACTGTATTCCATCGGTGCTTACTTCGATACCAAAATAATCATGATTAGTTTCTGAGCCTGTACTCCAAAACAACTGGTTGCCTCTAGGCTGCTCCTCTCCATAAAAACTGATCAAGGTTATAGGTGTTTTATAACATACCACTGTGTGGCCATCGGTATCACTACAGCCATTGCTATCCGTAGCTGTGTATGTATAAGTAAGGCCATCGAACTGACCTAGTGCAATGGTGAATGAGCTATTAGTAGCTAAAGAGATGTTATTAGCATTCGTACCTACTACGCTATATGCGCTTGCACTATTGTAGGCTGGCAATCCGCCTGTCGCGCTAATCGTAAGTGTAAAATCTCCTGTAAATTCCCAATCGCAATACTCATTGATCAATATATTTACAGGGCTTAAAAGGACAAACATTCCCGTATTAGAATAGCTTATACATTCATTAGCTAAATCAGGAAATCCATTATTGGTGATGGGTGCTACTACAGCTGTAACATAGTAATTTTGGTTGAGCTCTAAACCAGCGATGGGATTAGCTCCCCAGTTGCCACTTAGGCTCGATGATACTATTTCGTTGCTGTTAAATGTAGGCATGGTATGTATGTAATAAGCGATGGTAGCACCGCTAGGGATTTGTGCGCCAGCGCTTGTATAATTGAGGTTTTGTCCTGCACATAAATATTGCATTGCGCCATTAATCGTTCCGGCTGATCCGATATCGGTAACGACTACAGTGATTTGATCTTGGCTTTCACAGCCTTCTCCATATATAGCAGTAACTGTATAAGTAGTGGTGCTTGATGGGTTAGCAATTGGGTTCGCGCTATTGGGATTATTCAAACCAATGCTTGGAGACCATTGTATAGTAGCTGATAATGCATCAATGCTAAGATTCGTAGAGCTACCTGCACATATTGCCTTATCAGGTCCTGCATCAATAGCAGGTGCTTGTATTTTTTCTATGAGCACATCATCAGATCCTACACAGCCATCATTGAATACAACGGTGACGGTATAAATAGTGCTTGAGCTAGGGCTTGCGATTGGATTTGGGATATCGGTAGCGGATAGGCCTGCTGCTGGCGACCAGCTTAGGCTGGCATAATTTTCAGCTTGAAGTTGAAGCTGTACGCTTTCATTTCCACATATTGCAGTATCCATTCCAGCATTGACTTCGCCACCTCCATTAACATGGATGGTCACGCTATCAGTATCTTCACAGCCTGAACCATTGATACCTATTAGGGTATATACCATTCCATCAACAGGATTAAGTACGATGGGATTGAGGATATTAGGATCGCTAAGACCTTCAGCAGGATCCCAAACATATATTTCCGCACCAAATACTTCGGCATTCAGCATAGCTGTTTGACCCTCACAAATGGAAATATCCGAAGCCCCTACATTAGCTTGAACAAGCACTACTTCACAGTCAGCCACATTAAACTGAAAATCGCGAACATTCACACTCAGCAACTGACCATCTCTGTATTCTGATACACAAATACCAATTACATAACGACCTATGTTTGGAGGGAAAGCATTTAACAATCCAGTAATTGGATCAATGCTTATGCTATTCGTTCCACCTAGTGGATTAAGGTAGGTATAACCAGGCATATATTCAACTAATGAATAGGGTTGTGGATCAACAATTGTGGGTGCAGGGTCTAAGTCATCAGCACCTGCAAAAGGATGACAGAGTGCATACACTAATGAATCTCCATCGGCATCCACAGCACTGTGATCGAATATCAATGGGGCATCATCGCATATTACTATTGGTGGAAAATTAGTAAATACAGGGGAACTATTCATACATTCACTGCCTATAGCAGGTGGTATAGCAATCGTATAAGTATTGCCCACAGCGCTAGATGTGTTAATATTCAATATATTGTCATTCCTACAGCAGCGCTGATAGGAAATATAATAACCCGTAGTATTGGGTTCCAGTTCAGTTACAATGGTATATACGCCTTCTTCGATACACACATTGGGAATGGTGTTAAGGCATAGACCATCAGCATTGGGCTCTAGCTGGGTAATTACAGGCGAAAAAATTGATAAATTGCTCACAAAATTATCATCTCCATCATAGATGGTGATAAATGCTGGGTCATCAAATGCAGCCAAGGAAGAAGGGCCACAGTCACGATAAATTGTAAGCGTAATTTCGTAAGAATTATCGCCAAGGCATACATAGGAAATTTCACCTCCTACTAGGTGTGTAGCACTTAATGTAATGGGTAAGGTTAGTACAAAAAAGCAAAAAGCTAAAAAAATGTTTTTCATAAAGTATTTTTAAAGCCGCAAATTAATAAAAAAAACTTATATCATTCAGATTGCTATTTGGTGCTAATAATTGCAGCCAAAATATTTATTTGTGTTTGCCTGTAAATTTTGCTTAATATTGCGCAAAAAAAAACAATGGCAAATTCCAAACCAATCATCCCTATACTCCGTGCCGTAGCGCTTATCTGGATACTAGTATTAGTAGTTGTAGGGTGGAAAAATTATGTAAAGCCTTTCTTCGGAAGCTTTTTTACAGTGGCTAAATCGGCGATTGCCAATGTGGCGAGCGGTGAAAAAAGTTTGTTTTACTTCATACTCTTGCTAGTACCGGCAGTACTCATCTTTGTCGTAACCCGCAAAGTAAAATAATTGCCTACCAGAAATTCGACATTTAAGCTTTTTTTAATAAAATTTAGGGTCAGTTTCAGAACTATATTTGTCTCCTATTCGTTTTAATATTTAAACATCGTCTTGCACTCGCAATTTGACGACCATTGAAAATTAAAAAATAATTGAATAATAAAATGAGTAGCGAAAAACCTGTTATCATTAACATTGACAATCCTCAAAAACCGCAAATCCTCGATCATCGATTACAAACGGTAGAATACCCGCCTAACCCATCGAAGAAAGATCAAAACTGGCTTTTGATGTTGATTGGATTGATCGTAAGCATCCTATTATTTACTTGGTTGCGAAACAGTATAAAACCCCGTACCAATCGCAAAGAAGTGGTGAAGATTTCCTAAAAAATTCCTGCTTCCCTGCATAGCTGCTATATTGTGTAAGCCTAAAACTAGCTGGAGCAGCATTGCCCACTAGGTATAGTTACTTTCAGTACGGTTCTATAAAAAAATTTACAGCTAACAAATTTTGAAGTTCTAAGAGGCAATTATGGCGATGCCTCCGGCCCGGGCTATACAGGGCTTTCTGATTTTATTAGTTT
>CAYZQX010000078.1:0-12221 GCA_964480615.1 uncultured Chitinophagales bacterium
CCAAACTTAGGCATCAATATCCTGATATCAAAACCATTTCCTGTAATTTGGTCGGCAAGTTTTCTGGCGATAGTGGCAATCTGATTATCAAGAAGATAGGGATCCATCTCTTCGGTCACCAGTAAGACGCGTTTTTTCTCCATTAGATTCACTAATTTTCCGCTCTTGAGGCTAAAAATACCTCAAAATGAGCGCAAAGATACTAAAAATTAGGCTAAATTTTCTTGTTTCGCCTAAAGTTATTTATAATCCCCACCGTATTTGGGTTTGCATGATCCCATTTTTGACCTGGTCCATTGCCATTATAAGGTCATCGGCTTGCCCCTTTTTGCCGTCGATAGTTCAGGCCAATTCACATCATCACCCGCCTCCATGGGTCTAGTACTGGCACTAACCGCAAGTGAAAGCCAAACCCGCATAACCGCACAGTGCATCGGTTTTTACTTGGCACCTCAACTGTATTAATAGTATCTTAATACACTAAGCTCTAGGCTTAGTCACATGATTGTGCATCAAATAAAATCTTTTAACCATCAATTTTTGATATTTAGATTACTTTTGCGATCATTTTTTTTCAAAATACAATATCATAATTATGAATAAGTTAATGTTATTATTCGCCCTCTTGCTGATGATGGGAAGTGGCTGTTCTAAAAAATCGGTAGGTTTACAGTTGACTGACCCACAGGCCATCACGGATAACAAACTGATCCTAGACTATCTAAAAGCCAATAAGCTAAAGGCCAATCATACTGCTAGCGGTCTTTATTATATCATCGAAAAGGAGGGCAGCAAGGAGCATCCCACAGCGGCTAATACGGTGACTTGTCACTACACAGGCACTCTTTTGAATGGCAAAAAATTTGATTCTTCAGTGGATCGTGGCAAGCCTCTTGAATTTGCACTTACAAGGGTTATCAAAGGCTGGACGGAAGGCATACCATTCATAGGCAAAGGCGGCAAAGGCAAGCTTATTATCCCATCGGGATTGGCTTATGGCACCAGGGCTATGGGGGCTGATATCCCTGCCAACTCTGTATTGATTTTCGACGTAGAGTTGATTGACTTCAAGTAAGAAGAGCAAGGACCATACTTTTGAGTGACGAATGGCTGGCGCGATTTAGGATTGGCTAGTGCGATTTACGATTGGCTAGCGCGATTTATGATTAACGATTTAGGATTTACGATCCTGATGTTAGTTAAAACAACTGCATTTATTATTCCTTTGTAACCACCACCTTAGCATAATAGGAAAAACCATCTCCTCCTACTGCTAAAAAATACAATCCCGTGCTTAATGAATGGATATCCACTTCCTCGCTATAATCCAGCTTCATCACTTCTCGGCCATCGGTGGTATAGAGCTTTATCCACTGAGGACGGATGGTTTTGTCTTGTAATGTTAGGTAAAATTTTTCCCTTGCTGGATTAGGAGCTACTAGGATTTGCGAGGCTGGTGAGGAGAAGACAGACCCAGAGATACTTGTGGGTATTATGCTGACGTGGCAAGTATCCCATAGCGGGACACCCGTAATATCCTCTACATAGTAGATCAGCTCGTAATCGCCTTCATTAGGGGCTATAAGGTGACACTGCATACTATCCACAGGATCCATAAAGAAAGGCAAGCCCCCCGAACCCAACCACTCATAGTTTTGATAGCAATTACTGCCCCCGAATGTGAGGGCAGTAATTACAGTATCTTTATTAGGGTATAAGAATAACTGCTCAGGCAGTATATTAGATAGGGGCAGGGTATCATTGCCTAGGCTATCTACTTTTACGAGCCACATATTATTGACCTCTTCAGTACCAGTAATGATAAACCCACACATAGCTACGCCTCCATCCGAGGTCTGTACCGCATCATAATAATACTGATCATCCTGACCCTCCATCCCACTATATACTTTATACCAGAGCATATTAAAATCCGAATCGAATTTTGCTAAGCCCATTCTATTATTATATGGGGTTAAATCATTAGGTGATAAATCAATTTTCAAGGTTCCATAATAGTTATCTTTTGAAATAAACAAATCTTTTATTAGGAATTCCGAATAATTAGTTGCATAAGTAAACTCATCTAATAAATTAAGACTAGTATCTACCTCTAATATTTTGCCGTCATGCTCCTCAATTCCAGAAACTAAAAGGGAGTTTGAGGAATTATTAAAAATACAACTTGGAAAAGAATAATCGCCAATTGGTAAATAATTCA
The DNA here is from genome assembly GCA_964480615.1 of uncultured Chitinophagales bacterium. Taxonomy (GTDB): domain Bacteria; phylum Bacteroidota; class Bacteroidia; order Chitinophagales; family UBA2359; genus CAYZQX01. The sequence goes on from CAYZQX010000078.1 coordinate 2,222, forward strand.
TCTGTTTAAGTGAGTCTCCAAATAAATTCAGCTTTATAACTGACCAACTCGTCTCAAGTGAACCCAAAATATCATCTGTCAATTGGCAGGCAATAAAAATATCTCCGTTTTCAATCTCACAAATAGACTCTCCATTCTGCCTTTCAAAATCAGGATGTTTAAATTCTCGCATCCATTCTAATTCACCAGATTCAGCTAACTTATACACTATGGTTTTCATTACATTGCTATTGGGTTCGCCCTTCCAGCCGCAACCTAAAAATCCACCATCCCTAGCTCTGATAAAATCACGGGTGCTATAATTAGCACCCGTGCTGGGGATAGATATTGTATCTAATAATGTTCCATCATTTTTGGAGATAAAGGCGATTTTTAGATCATTACCGATATCAGCCTGTGAACCTACGGCTAAAACAATAGTATCCCCTATTAAGATAATTCCTTCAGTAAATTCAATTTTATTAGCTGCAAATGAATACTTATATTCTACTTTTAACTTGCCATATTTATCAACGATGTAAATTACGCTACTATCATACTGAGCACCATAATCAGGCAAAGAAAGTTGGACTTCATGTGACCGCCCACCTACATAAAAATCACCATCCTGAGATTGAGCAATAACAGTTCCATATTCTATTTTATTACTATCATCGAACATTTCATTGAATACATACTGTCCCCTTAAAGACAAATTTAAAACCAAGCAGCAATAAGAAGCTAATAATATTTGAACTACTAATTTCATTGCTTGAAAAACTTAGAAGAATATTGATTAGTCCCATACATTATTTCTATAAAATAAACACCGGAATTTAACATACCAGTATTTAGGTCTAACATAGAAGCATTGTTGTATTGCCCCTCAAGTATTATCTTTCCATAAGCATTAATTATTCTATAACTGCCACTTATAAGTTCTGGAAGCTCTACAATTAAGGTTTCTTCTACAGGATTGGGATATAATATCAACTCATCTTCCTCAGTAGTAAATTCCATTTCTATGCTTCTCTTGCTCGAGCCAGCATTCTTAGGCTTTTCTATAGGATGATTATAAGCTATGCCAGCGCGCGCTGCTAATATCGTATTCGCCTTCATCGCTTCTACAGTTTTGCTTTGTGATAGATCCTCTAATGTGGCTATCTCTCCAGTAGCAAGTTCATTCACCGTGCGGTTTTCTTCTTTCAGGCTAATTTCTATCTCGGCTAATTTTTTAAAATCAATTTTTTCTTGTAGACGACCTATTACCTCTTCATTCTCTATTTGAGCTATCACTTCTTTTGCCGCTAAATAATTGCCCTGCACTGCATACATATTTATCAAATCCTCTTTTGCACCCTTCGTAGGTGTAATTACTAGTGATGCTATAACTTGTTCTTGTGATTCGCATTTCACTAGGCACTCCTTATACATTTTTTGATAATCATTGAGCTTTACCATATAGGACTCTATCTCTGCCTCTATCTGGTGTATTCGCATGATGAGGGGTTCAGTATCCTGGGCATCCAAGATCATATTGTAACTGTTAAGGGTAATGCCTACCTGTCTATCTTCTAATGCCTGAGCTACAAAAGGACTGAGAGGTGATTGCTTTATAAGAATAGTGCGAAGATTCGTGCTACTGATATAGGGATAGCGATTGATATAGTTAATTAATACTTCATCACTAAGCAGTGTTACAGTATCTAATACAGTTCTTATTTGAAGTTGTGATTTACTAGGATCATTGATCAGTGTTAATAATTCTGATTTATGATCGTAACCATCTAGTTTTATGATTAAGTCTGCCAATTCATTTTTTAGTTCCGAAATAATCGAAATCAATTCTTGTATAATTGATTCATAAGCGCCACAATTCGCTGTAAAACAATCCTCATCACCAGGGCCCATCTGAGTTGTAAATGAACAAGATATATCCAATACTGCATTAGTTCCAAGACAAGGTGTAATATTACTAGCAAAAGTAACAAATTTCTTAACTGGCACATATCTTTTACTAGGATCATCCGTAGCAGGTAATGCTATATTTATATCTATGCCTGATAGATTAGCCACAGTAGGATCAAGTATAGAAGGCCCTGCCCATATATCAAAACCATAATCTGTGCCAGTAGCCACGGGATAATGCCACTTATTGCCATGTAATATAGAAAATGATGGATTATCAGAATTGCATTCACCCTGTGTAGCCAAAGCCCCAGAAGTAACAGCTAATGCCGCAAAACGATGTGGCGAAGTAGCTTCAGCATTAATGTCATCCTCTGGTCTAAACCCAAAACTATTGCACCGCAGTTCTAACCCGCTATTGCCTTCCTGACACTGAATACCTATATCCGTACCATAGATATAGTTTTCCTTAATTACAGCATGCTCTGGAGTTATAGCAGCTATAATGCCATAAGAAAGCGAGGTATTTTCATCAATGCTACTAAGCGCTGATAAATTAGGTAATCCATATATTTTATTCTGCTCTACAGTATAATTACTACATCCCACTAGGTAGATGCCGTAAGTGACGTCGGCAGTGGGTATGGGGAGGTTGGAAACACTATTACTTTTAGCCACATCACCTTTACCTGAAATCAATGTAATCGCTTTAGCCACGCCATCAAACGAATTATCATTATATTCAGAAGGCCCGTCATATAACTTATTTTGTCTATAAATGCCTTCTTTAAAGGCAGTTACCGCGTTAAATTGAGTAAGTGTAGTAGAATTTTCCTGGTAGATAGCTCTACTCACATTCGCCTGCTCAGCCATAAAATTATTTCTACTTATAATTCCATCTTTTACGCCTATAATTTGTATCGCATCGCCAGAAGTTCTTCCTAAAAAGGATGAATGACCTATTGCTACCGGTAAGGAATGATCCATAGAAGGATTATTATGATGTACTAAAATATCTGTTTCATTATTTTGAAAAGAATTTATAGAAACAGGTGAGTCCCCCAGGTGAGGATCCATTCCATCATATACGAGTACCATACCACCCATAAGGGTTCTACTCTCAAGCAGGCTTAAATAATGACCATTATAAAAATAAGTTTGAACTATCTGTCCGTTCTGATACTCCTGTATAGGATCATATCCTATGCCAGATTTTATCCCTATTCTTGCATCACTTATAGTTGAGTTATTTTTCACTACTATCAGTCCATACATACCCTCTGCTGAAGAGGGTAGCTGTGTTGGGTTTGCTAATAAGATTTCCCAGAGATCAGGGGGTACACTCTCTCCACTTAAACCATACACCTTAGTCCCTTCCCATCTGCTGCCATTACAGCCACCTTGTAGTGTGCCTCCATCTATGATAAGTGCGCCACCTGGCAGCACTTCTATGCCGCTCTCTTCGGTGAGAAATACGACGGTATTGGTGATGGTAACTACTTGACCACTTTCTATTGTTAGCATGCCTTGTACGTAGCTTACAGTTTCAGCAGTTAGGTTATTAATAAGAGCTCCATTGCTATTTAAAAAAGCGAGTGGGGTTATTAAATTTGGATATAACTGATCAAATCCAACACTTATAATTTCGTCAGTAATATATCCGCAATTTGATGGGGTTTGATAAGATAATAAATACTCTCCTATATCATAAACTATAAATTCAACTTCACCATTACTAGGTGCAGCTATTGAATTAATTGTGCCGTCTGGATAGTTTAGAGTAATTAAGGTACCATTAACTAAATTTGAAACTACTAAACGTGGAGGATTGATAGCACAGCTACCGATTGCAGGATACCACGCCTTACTTATAGGTATGATATTAAGAGGTATAACCTCGAAACTACCCAAGACAGTACAACCTTGATTATTAGTTTGTGAATAATCTATTATCCCGAAATTTGGAAAAATGCGTTGATTGTTATCTACCGATAAAAAAATGCCGTTTTGCGAAAATTGAAACAAATCAACTGAGTTAGAAATATAGGGAGTCAAATCTATCCCTGCTGAAAGACTTTCGCAGGGTATCTCATAGTTAGTTATGGTAATTAGATTAGGAACATCATTAACTGTAATTTCTAAATAGTCAGCTCCAATGCAACCAAACTGATCAGTAATAGTATATGTAACTAATTGAGTCCCTTCACTAGGCTCAAATATATTTCCAATTACTCCCAGGCCAGAAAACAATCCACCAGTGGGATTGCCAGTTAGTGTTACTGCTTGACTATTAGAGCATATTTGCAAATCACTACCAGCATCTACAATAGGTTCAGGGTGTATATAGATAGGTAGAACTTCGCTAAAAATACAATTCCCTTGTGGCATATTATACGTAATACTTGTGGCATTATAACTTGGATCTAAATAATTTCCAGTTACACCTTGCCCAGAGAAAAACCCTCCAACTGGACTAGCTGTTAATAAGACATCCTGTCCATTAGAGCAAGTTATTGGCAGTTCATCAATAATTATATTTGGTTCGCTAATATCTACAAATATTTCTCCAGTATATTGACAATAATTTTGATTACCATTGACTTCATAATTGCCATCCTGACATTGGGCAGTAACCTGAGTTCCATTTTGATTTTGCATAATAGTCTCATTAAATGACCAGCTTATGTTTTCCAATCCCATAGGTGGATTATTAATAGATAGTTGACCACTATTCGCATTATAAGATATTTCCAAATTAACCGGACTAGGGTTATTTAAAATTATACTATACTCCGCAACCAATGGGTGTTCAACCGTGCCCAAGTAACAATAATAGGTACCTGGCATTAGTGCATTAATTGAGTTAGCACCATAACCTGCTAATAGTATTTCATTGTTATATTTCCAAGTATAATAAATATCTGGGTAGCTAGTTGCTTGGATCTGAACTGAACTTGAGTTGCAATTAGAAAAATCTCCAAAGGTGGCAAGTTCAAAATTTCTATTATTTACATTAATAATTGAACTGCTGTAAATATCACATTCTGTTTCAATATCAAGTAAAATTTCGCCAAATTGAGTATCTGACAATTGAATGTAATTATTATTTTCAAAACTGCTTAATATTACTTCATTAAAAAACCAAGTGTAGGACAATTCATAAGAATAATTTGGGTTATATGGAACTAAGTTATTATTGCTATATACATAATAAGAATCATTGGAAGCTGGTATAACAACAAAACTATTAATAGTTTCAATATTATTATACTCTGGCGTTTCCAGTATTTTATATATCTCAACAACGTTGTCGTACTCACTTGATTCTGTAATTTCATTTTCCGTATCCAATATTACATAAACACTATAGTCACCACAAGGTTGCAATCCTGATTCGCCATAAGTGGGAAACTGGGAGAAGACATGGCAAATTTTTTGACCATGAAATGAATTTGGGTTATTATATGAATAAGTTCCACCATTATAAAATGTTACTTCAAAAGACTCACTATATCCATAAAAATTAATCAGATTATGATCAAGGGATATAGCCTCGCCCATTCCAGAATTATAAATTCCAAGTTCAACATTGATTGTTCCAGTAATGTTGTAAGCACCTGTTTGATTTGTATTAAAGATACCAAACTCTATAGCGTTACAAATATTCCCAGTGGATGCTGCGACTAAATTACTTTCCGTTATAGTACTTGAGCAGTTGATTCCATATACAAGGTCGGTAATACTATTACATCCACTTTGATAATCACCAATTGCTGTTAGATTTGGCGAATCACCTAAGAATAAACAATACGCAGCAGAATAACCAACATAATCACCACATACCATGCGATCGTCTGATTCTTGTAATAATTCTAGATTATCAGCAACAATAAATAAATAAAAAGGATATTCGATTGATAATGGCAACTGGAATTCGCAGGTTAGTGAAATTTGAGAGCTTTTATCACCTAACAGCAAGGAATTTTCGGCTCCAACGATATACCCAGTGGTATTTACTACCCCATTATAGTAGGTCTGTTCGACAAATATATCACTATCAATATCTAAGTAATTATCATACGATATATAATATCCTATACTTATTGAAATGTCAGCTGGTAGTCCTATACCCTGAAAATGAGAAGCTGGATTTACTACAAGTAAGTTAAATGGAACATTAATATTATTATCTAATATTGGCCAGAGTGGATCCACTGGATCAGTAGAAGAAAGCCCTAATCCTGTTGTTACTTTAAATATGATAGGATCCAGCTGGATATTCGCGTTTAACATAATTTCATTATCCATTTCAGAAATCTCTTCTATACTATATAGATCGTCAACAATTATTTCAATTCGAAAGCTGGATAATGAAAATTGTTCAGCATTAACACCAAAAATGGATGCCAATTGTGCTAATGTAATTGTTGAATATACATAAGCGACATTAATGCTCTCATAAGGATATATTATGTTCGTATCTGAAATTTGACTAAGTTCTCCATCAAATAAGACCATCTCAATAGGATTATCACCTTCACATCCCAATAAATTAATTTGCAAGTGAGGATCATCAATCTGAACCTGGCCATTATTCTGTATTGTAAAAGGAATTTCAAAATAATTATTACTTTCGTCATTGATGACATAATTTAGGTGGGATTCGTTAATACCAAACAAATAACTTGGAAAAATCGTCAAATTGCTAATAATATTTGGGTCAGGGCAAACACAAAACAAATGCATGTTAATAAATTCCACAATTTGATCGATTGTTGTTTCCTTAAAATTATAGGAAGCAACATTGATTGCACTAGCCATCGGGTTCATGATGCTACCCGAAACATGCTCGGCTCCGATGGCATGACCAATTTCATGAGCCATTACTACGTCGATATAATTTATACTACATTCTATTTTACAATTAAAATTATCATAAGGTTCGCATATACTTCCCACCCCGCAAACTCCCTGACTACTATTTTTCATAAATATTAGCCATAAATCAGGTTTGATATTATTTGGGTTTATCATATAAGCATTTACTGCTTCACTTACATTATTATGTATGTCGATTGCTGATCCATTAACATTTAAGATTGCCCCTACAACTAGATTAAGATTAATATTTAGTTCTTCCAAATACATTTCTTTTACATTGATGAAATCACTATTTATTTGAGTAGTAGCAAGGGCATAACGGTTCGCCAAAGTCGCATTAGTACCTCCATACATTTCTGCATGACCTTGTGTAATAATAAATCCTACATCTAGTTGAGGAGTACATCCTGTTTGGTAATTTTGTGACACTATATTAATCGACATTAGGTTAAGATAACCAAATAATATTAACAAAATAATTTCAATAAATTTCTTATTGTTAATGAAATTTACAAACCACCAAGTTCCAGAATAATAAGGTTCGTTTTTTTGTAATCCTTGAAAAGAGGTTTCATATCCAAGAGGTGTTCTTTCATTCTTTGAGAGGATAGTCATAAATACCTCCCAATAATAGTTCTTTTTCATAGATTTCATAATGATAAATTTTAATAAAATAATTTAATACAATTAATTAACTGTTTTGTAAATATACTAACTATTTGTAAATAACTATTTTCTTGTGATATCTAAAATTCCTATTTCTTAATTGATTATGCTTTTTATAACAACTCAAGAATAGGAATACAGTCCTTAAACCTTTGATAGTAATGATGGCAAATCCTTATATAATCAGCTTCAAGGATTGAAAACGAATTTAACTCACTCATTAAACAATAGCGGCAAATATTTTTTTTAAAAATTATGATTTTAACACTATGGGGCTATATTTTTTAAAATTACTAAGAATCTCCAATTTTAATTCAAATTGTAGTGGGACTTGTTTTACTATTCTTTGAACGGTTACTTTATGCATACTACTTACTGTAATCATTTTTTTGGAGAACTCCTAAATGGAAAAACAATTTAAAAGCATTGGCTATTGCAGGCATTCTAGTTTACCCACAAAAACAAGACTAGAAATTGTTACTACTACTTCAACTAAGTAATTGAGCTATAATAAAAAAGCGTCATTAGTCTTATACCACAACTTTGGGTAGAATGCGCCGTGGATATTTTTTTTAGAGGCTAGCGTATTAATGCCTTTTGATTACAGGATGTCACATTTTGTCATTTAAGCTTACTTTGGATGTATTGGCTTGTTCAGCTTCTTTTAAATTGATTCTTTGTATTCGCGATAGGGATAGACGCGAAAAGCCCACAGCGAGGCACGAGCGAGGACTTGTAGCAAATAGCCCGGGCCGGAGGCATCGCCATAAATTGCATTATTCTGAGTTGTTAAGCTGACCCTAGTTAATCCCAGGAATAAATAGACAAATAAGTAAATAGTTGAATAGCTAAAAGCCGTACAAGCAAGATAAGTATGTGTAGGCTGTGCGCGGGTAGTAAATCAAAATAAATTGCTGCTCTGTTGAGCTTTTTTAACTAATAATGATCACCTATACCAATAATATTGTTTTACCTTCGTTGCTTTAAATTGATCAATTATCTATTTTCTAATCCCAGTATGAATAAATTTTTTATAGCCCTCATTTATACTTGTATATGCTTAGGCAGTCTATCCTTAATCGCACAACAAAAAAACAAACTCACCATACAGGGTACTGTGCTTGACAGCTTAAACCAACCGATGGCAGCAGCCACTGTATTTCTATTAGAACCCATTGATAGCACGATGGCGAGCTACACTTATAGTGATCAGAAAGGTTTTTTTAAGCTAGCACCTGTGGTTAACAAGGATTATATAGTAAAAATAAATTACCTGGGTCACTTGCCATACGAAAAACCGATTAAGGGTCATTCGAGTCCTGAAATAGGCGATGTAATAGACCTAGGCAAAATCATCCTACGTCCTATAGATCAGCAGCTATTTGAAGTTATAATAAAAGAGGCGCGTGCACCTATGATGATTAAGGGGGACACCATCGAATACGACGCCTCAAAGTTCAAGGTCCCGCCCGGAGCTACCGTAGAAGACTTGTTGCGCAGGCTCCCTGGTGTAGATGTAGGCAGCGATGGGTCAGTTAGTTCGGAAGGTAAGGATGTCACGAAGGTGACAGTTGATGGCAAGCGGTTCTTTAGCGATGACCCTAAGATGGCCACCAAGAATCTTCCTGCTGAAGGCGTTTCCAAAGTGCAAATATTCGATCAAAAAATTGAAAACAAAGACCTGCAAAGTAATAGTGCTTCCAGCGCAGAAAAAACTATGAATCTGGAAATGAAGGAGGAATATAAAAAAGGTCAGTTTGGAAAAATCACCGCTGGCATAGGTACTAAAAAAACATGGGAACTCAAAGGCAATGCCAACCGATTCGATAAAAAATACCAACTAGGGGTGATCGCCAATGCCAATAATACTGGCAGGAATGGTTTGGGCTGGAATGACTACTCAGACTTCACAGGTAGCAATTCCTTTAATATGGGCGATCAAGATTTTGGGTTCGACGCTCAAAACAATGGCATGTTGTTTATCATCAATGACGATGCCGATGAATTAGAGTCCTCTTTGAGAAGTTCATTTAGTCGTCGCGGCAGCAGGGGCGGTGGTCAGGGAAGTGGATTCCCACACAATTATACCAGCGGCATCAACTTAAATTACAATCCCAAAAAAACCGAACTCAATACCGTATATCTATACAACAACAACCAGCTCGAATCTGCCACTGACTCTAGAAGCACTAAGCAATTTAGCGACAGTCAAATCAATACCACCGATCAAGCGATGAGCGACAATAAGAAGCAGAACCATCGCCTGCAATTCAGCACAAAGACGGTTATAGACTCTACACATACCATCAATTTTGAATCTGTATTCTTACATACAAATACCAATAATATTGAATCATCAGCTCCGCAAACATTTAATGAAGATAATGAACTGGTGTCTTCCTCCTTCTATGACAATCATACTGAGAAGAAAGGCAATGGGATAGTAAATAAATTCTCTTATATCCTATCCCCTAAAAAAGATAAATGGGATTTCGGCCTTCGATTGGTACAGAGCTATCAAACGATTGACAACAACTTGCAAAACCAATCAAAACTGAGTACCTAT